>JAYTXO010000217.1:0-9043 GCA_043742905.1 Microbacteriaceae bacterium
GCACTCGGATGCCAGTCGCGAGGCACCCCGAGCGGGCCACCCCAGCGGTGGGTGACCGCGGCATCCTCGACGGCCGGGAACAGTTCGCGCAGCGCGGCATGCAGGTGATCGAACACCCGGGGCGAGTGGTCGTAGTCGGAGTGGATCGCACTGCCCCAGTGATACCGCGCGCCGCGCCCCCCGAACGCGAAGCGATTGTCGGCGGTGCGCTGCCCGTAGATCAAAAGGTGCCGGAAGTCACTGAAGGTTTGCCCGTGCGCGAGCCCGATCTGGTCCCAGAATGCCTCGGGCAGCGGCTCGGTAGCGATCATCAAGGAGTAGAGGGGAAGGATGCGGCGATGCGTCCGCCGGAAGGTCGCGCCGTAGCCCTCGGTTGCGACCACGATCCGGTCGGCGGACACGGTTCCCCGGGTGGTGGTGACTCGGCCCGGTGCCCAGTCGAGTACCTCAGTGCTCTCGGCGATCGTCGCGCCGGAGCGTTCGACCGCCGTGGCGAGTCCACGCACCAACTTGGCGGGGTGCACGCGCGCGCAGGCCGGATCGAACGAGGCGCCGAGTGCGCCGGCGGCATGCGTACGCGAGGAATCCCAGAGCTGTAGCGCGTCGATGCCATACTTCGCGGCCTCCGCTACTTCGGCTGTTGCGGCGGCGAACTGCACCTCCGATCGCGCGTAGCCGACCGTGCCACCCTTCACGAAGTCCGCGTCAATACCGGCCTCGGATGCCGCGCGACCCACCTCGTCGACGGTACCGACCATCGCCCGCCGCATGGCGAGGGCGGCCGCGC
The DNA here is from genome assembly GCA_043742905.1 of Microbacteriaceae bacterium. Classification (GTDB taxonomy): domain Bacteria; phylum Actinomycetota; class Actinomycetes; order Actinomycetales; family Microbacteriaceae; genus Lysinimonas. Next base: position 788 of record JAYTXO010000217.1, read on the forward strand.
GACCGTGTTCGCGCTCCAACGACGCCGTGGACCGCGGGAACAGCGCGCTGCACCAGCCGCCGTTGCGTCCGGAGGCGCCGAAGCCGGCGATCTCCTTCTCGAGCACGACGATCCGGGCGTCGGGCTCCCGCTGCAGGAGGTACCAGGCCGTCCATAGCCCCGTCAGGCCGCCGCCGATGATCGCGACGTCGACATCCGTGTCGCCGAGCAGTGGGGGGCGCGGGGTCAGTGCGCCGCGCCCATCAGGGGCGGCCGCGAGAGATTCGTTCCAATAGGACAGTTGGGAGTAGTCGATCATCTGCTTCACCTGTTGCGAAATGCAGGAGCGGATGTGGCGGATGCCGAGAAAACGAACTCAGAACGCCACATCCATCCCACCCGCGCCCGCATTTCGCAAAACATGACGGGCCAGCGGGCCGACGCGACGGCCTACAGCCGTGTCCACGCCTCGCTCAGCACACTCCGGAGGATGCCTTCGATCTCGTTGAATTCGGCTGGGCCGATGGTCAGCGGGGGAGCGAGCTGCACGACCGGGTCGCCGCGGTCGTCGGCGCGGCAGTACAGCCCGGCATCGAAGAGCGCCTTGGAGAGGAAGCCGCGCAGCAGTCGCTCCGATTCGTCGTCGTCGAAGGTGGCCTTGGTGGCCTTGTCCTTGACGAGCTCGATGCCGAAGAAGTAGCCGTCACCACGCACGTCGCCGACGATCGGCAGGTCGAGCAGCTTCTCCAGCGTCGAGCGGAAGATTGGCGAGTTCTCGCGCACCCGCTCGTTGAGCTTCTCCTCCTCGAAGATGTCGAGGTTTTCGAGGGCGACGGCCGCCGAGACCGGGTGGCCGCCGAAGGTGTAGCCGTGGTAAAAACTGGTCGACCCGTGGCGGAAGGGCTCGTAGATCTTGTCGCTGATGATCGTGGCGCCGATCGGGCTGTAGCCCGAGCTCATGCCCTTGGCGCAGGTGATCATGTCGGGAACGTAGCCGTACTCGTCGCAGGCGAACATGTGACCGATGCGTCCGAAGGCGCAGATCACCTCGTCGCTCACCATCAGCACGTCGTACTTATCGCAGATGGCACGTACCTGCTGGAAGTAGCCGGGCGGGGGCGGGAAGCATCCGCCGGAGTTCTGGACAGGCTCAAGGAACACCGCAGCCACCGTCTCGGGGCCTTCGAAGAGGATCATCTCTTCAATGCGGTTCGCGGCCCAGACGCCGAACTCGGCCTCTGTGCCGCTGAAGCCCATCTCCTCGGCGCGATAGTAGTTGGTGTTCGGGACTCGGAAGCCCCCGGGCACGAGAGGTTCGAACATCTCCTTCATAGCGGGGATGCCGGTGATCGCCAGGGCACCCTGCGAGGTGCCGTGATAGGCGACAGCCCGCGAGATCACCTTGTGCTTCGTGGGGCGGCCTTGCAGCTTCCAGTAGTACTTCGCGAGTTTGAAGGCGGTCTCGACGGCTTCGCCGCCGCCGGTGGAGAAGAACACCCGGTTGAGGTCGCCGGGTGCGTAATCGGCGAGTCGGTCGGCCAGTTCGATGGCGGCTGGATGCGCGTACGACCAGATTGGGAAGAACGCGAGCTCCTCAGCCTGGCGGGCCGCGGCCTCGGCGAGGCGTCGTCGGCCGTGGCCGGCGTTGACCACGAACAAGCCGGACAACCCGTCGATGTACTTCTTGCCCCTCGAGTCCCAGATGTGGTGGCCGTCGCCCTTCACGATGATGGGGACACCGTTCGCCTCCGCCGCGGACTGGCGGGAGAAGTGCATCCACAGGTGGTCTTTCGACATCTGCTGAAGTTCGGCTTCGCTGAACTTCGTGCTGGTGCCTGTGCTGGTCTGGGTATCGATGGACATGATGTTCCTTACCTGGTTCCCCAGTTGTAGAACTGCTTGTGCAGTCGGAGGTAGACGAAGGTCTCGGTGGACTGCACGCCCTCGATCCCTCGGATTCGCTGGTTGAGCAGTTCGATCAGGTCGTCGTCGTTCTCGCAGACGACCTCGGCGAGGATGTCGAAGCTGCCCGCCGTCAGAACGACGTAGTCGACGGCCGAGATTTCGCCCAGCAGCCGCGCGACGCGAGTGGTGTCCCCAGTGACTCGGATACCAATCATCGCCTGGCGGTAGAAGCCCAACTGCATCGGGTCCGTGACCGCGACCACCTGCATGACGCCGGACTCCTGGAGTTTCTGCACCCTCTGGCGCACTGCAGCCTCACTGAGACCGACCGCCTTGCCGATCTCGGCGTACGACCGGCGGCCGTCGGTCTGCAACTGCTCGATGATGGCCTTCGAGACATCGTCTAGGACGAGGGGCTTTGCGCGGGCCGGCATGCCTCGATTCTGTCAGCCGGAATCGCCGCATACAAGCGAATCCGCACCGTATTGGGGTAAAAAGTGACGAAATCGGTGGTGATCGGCCTAGTTTCCGGTGCCTCTGCCCTCGTATTCTGATCGCATGGCTGATCGGACGCTCCGCAATTTCATCAACGGCGAGTATGTGGACGCGAAGGGTGACGACTCCTTCGATGTCATCGATCCCGCGACGGAGAAAAGCTACGCGCTCTCGCCGATCAGCGGGAAGGTCGACGTGGATGCCGCCTTCACCGCGGCTGCGAACGCCTTCGAGGAGTGGGGCGAGACGACCCCGGCCGAGCGCCAGCTCGCCCTGTTCCGCATCGCCGATGCTATGGAGCAGCGTGCCGAGGAGTTCGCCGATCTCGAGTCGCAAGACACCGGCAAGCCGCGCGCCAGCCTCGTGACCGACGAAATCCTGCTCTCAGTCGACCAGATCCGATTCTTCGCGGGGGTTGCCCGGGTGCTCGAAGGCCGCAGCGCCGGCGAGTACATGAAAGACCACACCAGCATGGTCCGCCGCGAGCCGATTGGTGTGATCGGGCAGGTCACGCCGTGGAACTACCCGCTCAACATGGCGGTCTGGAAGTTCGCCCCGGCGCTCGCCGCTGGCAACACGACGGTACTCAAGCCCTCGGACACCACGCCCCAGTCGACGCTGCTGCTGGCCGAGATCGCGGCCGAATTCCTGCCAAATGGCGTGCTCAACGTGATCACCGGCGACCGCACGACGGGCGCCGCGATGATCGACAACAAGATCCCGCAGATGGTGTCGATCACCGGCTCCGTCCGCGCCGGGATGGAGGTCGCCAAGGCGGCCGCGAACGACCTCAAGCGCGTCCACCTCGAGCTCGGCGGAAAGGCCCCCGTGATCGTCTTCGACGATGCCGATATCGAGAAGGCCGTCGAGGGGATCGCGCTTGCCGGATACTTCAATGCCGGGCAGGACTGCACGGCCGCCACGCGGATCCTGGTGCAGGAGGGCGTGCACGATGTCTTCGTCGCGGCCATGACGGCGTATGTGAACGCCAACGTGGTTACTGGCGACCCGCACGATGCCGACACTTTTTATGGTCCGGTCAACAACGCTAATCAGTTCGAGCGCGTCATGGGTGTCATCGACGCGATTCCGTCGCACGCGAAGGTCGAGACGGGCGGGGCGCCCAAGGACGGCGCCGGTTACTTCATCCTGCCGACGATCGTGAGCGGCCTGAAGCAGACGGATGAGGCGATACAGAACGAGATCTTCGGACCGGTCGTCACGATCCAGAAGTTCACCGATGAGGCGACCGCGCTGGCATGGGCCAACGGTGTGCAGTACGGGCTCGCGTCGAGTGTGTGGACGAAGGACCACGCCCGCGCGATGCGTTTCGCCAAGCACCTCGACTTCGGCTGTGTATGGATCAACACCCACATTCCGCTCGTCGCGGAGATGCCGCACGGTGGTTTCAAGCACTCCGGCTATGGCAAGGACCTGTCGATGTACGGCTTCGAGGACTACACCCGCATTAAGCACGTTATGTCGTTCATTGGTGGGTAGCCCGTCCCCGTTCTAGGGGTCGGCCAGGCCCGCATAACGGAGGACAATAAAGCCCGTGAATTCCGATTTCGACGACACCGTCGCGCAGCCACCGCGGCCGCACGAACGGATCGTCGAACTCGATGCGGATGTCGAAGACACCGTCACCTGGCAGCGACCGGTCACCGAGCCGGTTGTCCCGGTCGACCGTCCGGTTCCTCTAGTGGAGCCGAAGCGGACCCCGCCGCCCGCCCTCGCGGGATCGGCGATCCCGGACGTCAGCGACAACATCTGGTCCGAGCCGCTGCCCGAGAAAGCGCTGCCGTTTCGAATCCGACTCGACGGCGGCACGCTCGTGCCGCTCGACCAGCCGGTGTACCTGGGCCGCAAGCCCAGTGTGCCGCGTATCCATCCCGGCGGGACTCCGCTGCTGGTCACGCTCGACTCCCCCCAGCGCGAGGTGTCATCGACCCATCTCGCGCTCACTACTGTCGGCGGCGCCATCGTGGCGAGAGATCTGAAATCCACGAATGGCTCGATCGTGCGCGTTCCGGGCGCGGCTCCGCATACGCTTCTCGGCGGGGAGTCCGCTGTGGTGACTCCCGGCACCATCATCGAGCTCGGCGACGGCAACTCCATCGAACTGCTCGGGCCCGACGGCGGCGACGCCCCGCGCGACCAGTAGAGGACAGCGAATGACCCGCATCGGCGACGACGGCACCGAGGTGCACGTCGCGCTCACCGGCCATGACGAGGATCTGGTCTTGAGTTGGGCGGCTCGCACAGATGTGGGGCACCGCCGTGCAGCCAACGAGGACAGCGTCGTTGTCGGCCTGCCAATCTTCGCCGTAGCCGACGGGATGGGCGGCCACGCGGCCGGAGACCGTGCGAGCGCCGCGATCGCGACGCGGCTCTCGAAGGAGACGGGTCCGTTTGCCGAACTTCCTGCCATCGAGCAGGCATTCATTGATGCCGGTGCCGAAATCGACGCCCTGTCGGAGGGTATCCCGCTCGGTGTCGGGACGACGGTGACCGGCGCGGCCCTGGTGTTTGATCAGCCGGAACCCTCCTTTCTGGTCTTCAATATCGGGGACAGCCGGGTCTATCGATTCGAGCGAAACGAGCTCTCGCAGGTGACGGTTGACCATTCGGTGGTGCAGGAGCTGGTCGATGCCGGCCTGATCGCCGCCGCGGATGCCGAGAATCACCCCGAGAGCAACGTGATCACCCGCGCCCTCGGCTTCCATGACGAGCCGCTACCCGACATCTGGCGTGTTCCGGCCCGCACTGGGGTGCGGCTGCTGATCTGCTCTGACGGCCTCACCAAGGAGCTGAGTGACGAGCGACTTCGGCTACACCTGGCGGCTGGCATGCCGGCGGGTGAGACCGCGAGCGCCCTGGTCGATGCCGCACTCGCGGCGGGCGGACGAGACAACGTGACTGTCGTGATCGTCGACGTGATCGCTGCTCCGCTGGCATCCGGAGTCGACGGCGGTGGCATTCAGCCGACCCTCGAGCATCAGCCGACGACCCCCGATCTGGGAGGCACGCCGAGCGGCCCCCCTTCGGGGGTGAAGCCTGTTTAGCGGCACGGGAGCCTGCTTACAATGGACAGTCCTACCGAGCTGAGGAGGTAGTCGTGGCCAGACGTCTGCCGTCGCAGCCTCCCGTGCTTCCCGGGTTCTCGTACGTTCACGTGCTCGGTTCGGGCGGATTCGCCGACGTTTTCCTCTACGAGCAAAACATGCCGCGCCGTCAGGTCGCCGTCAAGGTGATGCTCAACGAGGTCGTCAACGACCAGGTGCGCCAAATGTTCCAGGCCGAGGCAAATCTGATGGCCCAGCTCAGCGCGCATCCCGCGATCCTCACCGTCTACCAGGCCAGTGTGTCGGCCGACGGGCGTCCCTTCCTCGTCATGGAACTCTGCTCGGCAGCCCTCAGTGAGCGCTATCGCCGGGAGAGCATCCCGGTTCCCGAGGTGCTCAGGATCGCTGTCAAGATCGGCAGCGCGATCGAGACCGCGCACCGTGCCGGCGTACTGCACCGCGACATCAAGCCGTCCAATATCCTGCTGACCGCTTACGGGCATCCGGTGCTCTCTGACTTCGGCATCGCGTCGACGCTCACGGCGTCCCGCGAAGACGACGCAGTGGGCCTCTCGATCCCGTGGTCGGCGCCCGAGGTGCTGCTGGACGAGATCCCGGGCAGCATCGGCTCCGAGGTCTGGGCCTTCGCCGCAACCGTGTACTCCCTGCTCGCTGGCCGTTCGCCGTTCGAGGTGCCGGGAGGTTCCAATAGCTCAAGCGATCTGATGGGCCGGATCGCCCGCGCGAAGCCCCAGCCGATCGGGCGCGCCGATGTTCCGGCCAGCCTCGAGGGCTTGCTGCGTCGCGCCATGTCCCGTCGCCCGGAGTTCCGACCTGGCAGCGTGCTCGAGGTGGTGCGCGAGTTGCAGTTGATCGAGACCGAGTTGGGAGTGCCGCAGACCGCTATCGAGGTGGCCATGGACGACTGGGCACTCGGCACGGTCGCCGACCTCGAGGAGCGCACCCGGCTGCGTCCCCTCGCCGGTTCGTCGAAGACGCCGCCCGCCCGCCGTCGGCGTCGAGCAGCCGGGCTCACCGTGGATTACCAGCCGGTCGGGACGATACGGGACGGCAGCGTCCCCGGCCCAAGGTCGAACAGTCGTGCAGGTCGTCCCCCGCGCGCCTCGCGCGCCCTCACCTGGTTCATCGTCATTGCTTCGGTGCTGGTCGTCGCGCTCGCAGCGACCGCGGTGGTTGCCTTGGTGCGCGCGAACAAAAGCGGGAGCGGTATCCCGACAGTGACCGATATCTCGGCAACGCGTTCGGCCAATACCGTGCACTTCACCTGGAAGGATCCGGGTCTCGCCGACAGCGATCGCTACCAGATCCAGGTGGTCGGTGGCACGTCGAGCATCCAGCTCAGCCCCCAGTTCGTCGTGGATGCGAGCGTCGGCGAAACCGTCTGCATCACGGTCGCGGTCAACCGCGACGGCAAGACTGGCAATCCCAGTACCGAGAAGTGTGTCGACGTGACCAATGGGTGATCTCTCGTGATCGGGAAGTGGCTGGCCGCCCATCGCTCACTCGTCGCGACGGCAACGAGCGGCACGGTGATCGCCGCGGTCGTCGCGACCCTCGCCGTGGTGTCTACGGGCTTCACTGCGCAGAAGCTCGACCTCGGTGACGGCAGCGTGTGGGTCGGCAACGACGGCTCGCAGGTGGTCGGGCGGGCGAATCCGGCTGTTCTTGAGCTTAACTCTATTGTGCGCAGCACCGGGTCGACGCTGTCGGTCGTACAGTCGGGCACCGAGGTGCTCCTCGTCGACCACACCGACGCCACCGTCTCGATCGTCGATCCGGCCACCTCGACCACCGGGCAGAGTATCGCCCTGCCGCCGAACCAGCCCGAGGTCTTTCTAGCAGGCCCGCGTGTGGCGATCTACGAGGCGGGAACCGGCGAACTGTGGCTCGAGCCGCAAAGCAATCTGCAGAACTTCGACGCGACGACACCCGCCACCCTAAGTCTCGGCATCGGGACGATCATCAACGTCGCGCAGGATGGCACCCTCGTCGCCTATTCGCCCGCACTCGGTCAGGTCTATCGTCTCGATGCCACCGTCTCCGACCAGGTAGACCAAAGCTGGCCGGTGAAACTCGGTGCCGCCTCGGACGCGGTGCAGATCACCTCTGTTGGCGCCGCGTGGGCCGTTCTCGACGTCACCACTCGCACCTTCGCCGTCGACGGACACATTACGGATGTCTCACGCCTTCTGCCCTCGGGATCGACAGCGAAGCTCCAGGTGCCGGGCGAGGCCGCATCCCGCGTGCTGCTGGCGACCGGAACGGGTCTCTACGACATCCCGTTCGACGGGAGCGACCCAAACACTCTGCTTGAGGGGCGCTCGGGATCCGCCGCTGCCCCCGCGGTGCTGAACGGCTGCCAGTACGCGGCCTGGACCTCAGGGACCGCATGGCGGCACTGCTCGGGGGACGCTGTGTCCGGAACCAGCCTGCCCCTGGATTCGATGCCCGGCGGCGCCCTGCTCTCCTTCGCGGCGAACCGGAAACAACTCGTCCTGAACGACGGTCGCGCTGGAGGTACCTGGGCCGTGCAGGCCAACGGCGAGCTCATCGACAACTGGGCCGCCCTGATTCCGAAGGACAACAACCAACAGACGCAGCAAAACAACCAGGATGTCCCGCCGACTGTCGACCCGCAACAGAAGCCGCCGGTCGCTGTCGACGACAACTTCGGGGCCCGTCCCGGCAAGACATCCATTCTCCCGGTGCTCCTGAACGACTACGACCCGAACGCCGACGTGCTCGTCATCACTGCTGTGGACACGATTGATGCACTGATCGGTCATGTCGA
>JAYTXO010000218.1:0-2407 GCA_043742905.1 Microbacteriaceae bacterium
CTCGGATGACGGCCAGACGCAGATTCGTCTCACGGGCCGAATCGGTCCGGGAGCGAATCAGGGGGAGTGCCGCTCGAAGCCTGGCGGTACCGCGCTGGCCCACCCTCGCTTGGACGGCCCGCGTTAGTTGCTCAAGCCGCGCCGCCGGTGCCCGCCTGCTCACGAGACCGTCGCCCATGGCGACGAGTTCGTCCAAACTCAGGAGAGTTGCGCACTCGCACCAGGCATCCAGCGGCGACGAGACGCGGAGACCATCGACCAGCTCCGTCACAGCGACCTGGGCATTCGTCTTGTGGCCCACGACATCCGGGCGCCGCATGGCCCGTTGCGCGTCTCGGTATGTGACGTGAAGCTCCCGTGAGAGCCGTCGCTCCGGCAGCCGCATCCCGAGGAGTGCCGCCGCCGTCAGATGGCTTAGGTGCTGGTCGCCGCGCAGAATCGGCGAGAGTGCGAGAGCTCGTTCGCGAACACCGTGCGGCATCGCCGTGACGCGGCCGCCCTTGAAGGGACGGCTCAGGTCGCCAGCGCGGAGACGGTCACGGCTGAGCCCAGCATCGAGCCCCGAGCTGACCGCGAACTCGGTGCCGAGACCCTCCGGAAGTGGAGCAGGACGTCGCATCCTCTGAGCATCTCGGTCGGCCTCCGCGCGACGGGCCTCCCTCGCATTCCGGTGCACTGCACGCGGTGCCGCACCCTGTGAAGGCCCGTCTCCGGATGCCGAGGGGTCGCTATGTGGGACCAAGCGCGTCCCAGATGCCCACATAGCGACCCCTCGGCGGGAAAACGGGGCTGCGCGCGAGCCCCGGTACCATGGGCGAGTGCCCACCCGTCTCAGCCAGCTTTTCGTCCGTACGCTGCGCGAGGATCCCTCCGACGCCGAAGTGACCAGCCACCGGCTGCTCGTCCGTGCCGGTTACATCCGTCGCCAGGCCCCCGGGATCTTCGCCTGGCTTCCGCTCGGTCTGCGCGTGCGTCGCAACGTCGAGCGCGTGATCCGCGAGGAGATGGACGCGGCCGGAGCGCAAGAGGTGCACTTCCCCGCCCTGCTGCCGCGCGAGCCGTACGAGATCACCGGCCGCTGGGACGAGTACGGCGACGGCATATTCCGTCTGCAAGACCGCAAGGGCGCTGACTACCTGCTCGCCCCCACGCACGAGGAGGTCTTCACCCTGCTCGTGAAGGATCTTTACAACTCGTACAAGGATCTGCCGCTGTCGATCTATCAGATCCAGGACAAGTACCGCGACGAAGCTCGCCCCCGTGCTGGCCTGCTGCGCGGGCGCGAGTTCTCGATGAAGGACGCATACAGCTTCGACGTCACCGACGAGGGCCTCGATATCTCGTACCAGGCCCAGCGCGATGCCTACGAACGCATCTTCACTCGTCTTGGCCTCGAGTACGTGATCGTGCAGGCGGATGCCGGCGCTATGGGCGGATCGCGCTCCGAGGAGTTCCTGCACCCGACTCCGATCGGCGAAGACACTTTCGTGCGCTCGGCCGGAGGGTACGCGGCCAACGTGGAGGCGTTCACCACCGTTGCTCCGCCGAGCCGCGGCTACGAGAAGCTGACCCCGGCAGAGGTGCTCGACACGCCCGGCACGCCAACCATCGCCACCCTGGTTGCGGTCGCCAACTCGAAGCACCCGCGACCCGACGGCCGCGCGTGGACCGCTGCTGACACGCTCAAGAACGTCGTGCTTGCCCTCTCTCATCTCGACGGCACACGTGAAGTCGTCGTCGTCGGCTTGCCCGGCGACCGCGAGGTGGACCTGAAGCGTGCCGAGGTCACGTTCGCGCCCGCTGCCGTGGAACCCGCGGAGGCGTCCGACTTCGAGAAGCATCCGCTGCTCGTCAAGGGCTACATCGGACCCTGGACACCGACTGGCGCGATCTTGGGGGAGGAGTCGGCTACCGGCATCCGGTTCCTGACCGACCCGCGTGTTGTCGACGGCTCGGGCTGGATCACCGGTGCCAACAGCGACGGCCAGCATGTCTTCGGGCTCGTGGCTGGCCGCGACTTTGCCAGCGATGGCACGGTGGAGGTCGCCGAAGTGCGCGCGGGCGATCCTGCGCCCGACGGCTCGGGACCGGTCGAACTCGCCCGTGGCATGGAGATCGGACACGTCTTCCAGCTGGGCCGCAAATACGCGCAGGCGCTCGGGCTGCAGGTGCTCAATGAGAACGGCAAGCTCGTGACGGTGACAATGGGTTCCTACGGTATCGGCGTCACGCGTCTCGTCGCGGCCATCGCCGAGAACGACGCGGATGACAAGGGGCTGATCTGGCCGAAAGAAGTCGCACCCTTCGACATCCATCTCATCGCGACCGGCAAGGACCAGGTGGCATACGAGCTCGCGGAGAAGGTCGCAGCCGAGCTCGAAGCCGCTCGATTCGACGTGCTGTATGA
>JAYTXO010000219.1:0-8682 GCA_043742905.1 Microbacteriaceae bacterium
TGCGTCTGCCTCGATGAGCTCGACACGCGCATCAAGCAGACGCGGGTTCTCGGGGCTCCAGAGGATGTGCTCGTAGTTCTGGCCGTTGATCTGACGCGCCAGCGGGATGTCGAGCTCGACCCGGTCGCTCTCGATAGCGAGCGCGAGCTCGGCGAGACGTGCGCCCTCAAAATCCAGGCTCACCCGTAGGGTCACCGGTCCCGCAGGGCGTCGACTCAACCGGACGGCGAGATGCACGCTGCCGCCGGGGACGTCGGGGATCCAGCCCAGATGCTCAATCGAGGTGCGCGGCACGGATTCCAGCCAGACCGGCTGCCAGATCCCGGTGGTGCGGTGATACCAGATGACGTGCGGGTGCTCCTGCCAGTCCTGCTTGCCGCGGGGCTGGCCAACGTCGTGCGGGTCATCCTCGGCACGGACGACGAGGGTTTGGGTCTCGCGCTCCACGTCGAGAAGATCCGTCGCGTCGAACCAGAAGGGCACGTGACCGCCCTCGTGGTGGCCGAGGAGCGAGCCATTGAGCCAGACCGATGCGCGGTAGTCAACCGCTCCGAAGTGCACGAGAAGACGCTCACCCTGCACGCCGAATCCGGCCGCGGTGAGGTCAGCGACGCTCACCTCCCGGCGGTACCAGACCACGGGATGGAATCCGGTGTCGCCGATCCCGGATGCTGACGACTCCGGGGGAAACGGCACGGTGATCGTCTGGCTGGGCTCGTGCGCGACGTTCCAGCGCTGGGTGAGGCCCACATCCGCGTCGTCGTGATCGAAGCCCCACGGGCCAGACAGCTCGTGCCACTGCGGTCTCAGCAGTTGAGGACGCGGGTGCGTTCCGTCCTGCTGGCTCGCGCGAACGGCGTTGGCCGTCACTCCTTTGCGCCGCGCGCGCTGTCGTAGCTGCGGATCGCGACCACCGCATTGTGGCCGCCGAATCCGAAGGAGTTCGAGATCGCGAGTTGCGGTTGATCACCGAGCGGCTGAGCGTCGCCGCCAACCGACAGCGGAATCTCGGGATCTTTCTCCGTCAGGTTGATAGTCGGCGGTGCAAGACGATTCTTGACCGCCAGGATTGCGAAGATCGCCTCGAGCGCCCCTGTGCCGCCCAGCAGATGGCCGGTGGCCGCCTTGGTGGCCGACACCGGAATGTCATGCAGGCGGTCGCCGAACACGGCAAGCAGCGCCTTGTACTCGGCGATGTCGCCTACCGGCGTGCTGGTGGCGTGCGCGTTGATGTGTGTGACGTCGTCGACGGTCGCGCCGGCTTGTTCGAGTGCAGATCGCACCGCGCGCGCGGCGCCTCGGCCCTCGGGGTCGGGCGCGGTGATGTGATACGAATCGCTCGTGACACCCCCGCCGGCGATCTCGGCGTAGATGTGCGCCCCGCGGGCCAGCGCGTGCTCCTCGGTCTCGAGGACGAGTGCTGCGGCGCCCTCACCCATGACAAAGCCGTCGCGGCTGATGTCGTATGGCCGCGATGCTGTGGCCGGATCGTCGTTGCGCTTGCTGAGCGCCTGCATTGAGGCGAAAGAGGCAAGAGTGATGCCGTGGATACACGACTCCGAGCCGCCTGCGACGATGATGTCGGCGTAGCCGGCCTGCAGGTGGTCATATGCGTTCGCAATCGACTCGGTGCTCGAGGCGCAGGCGGACACGTCGGTGCGAGCGAAGGCGCGAGCATCGAGGCTCATACTCACCGCGGCGGCCGCGGCGTTCGGCATCAGCATCGGGACGGTCATCGGGAGCACCCGACGCGGACCCTTTTCCTTCAGGGTGTCCCAGGCATCCAGAAGCGTCCAGAGCCCGCCGATTCCGGTGGCCCACTCGACGCCGAGGCGCTCGGGCTCGATCTCAGGAGACCCGGCATCCGCCCAGGCCTCACGAGCCGAGATGAGCGCGAACTGGCTGACCGGGTCGAGGCGCTTGATCTCGATTCTCTCGAGTACCTCATCCGGACGCACCTTCGCCTCGGCGGCGAAGGTAACAGGCAACTCGAGCTCGGCGACCCATGGGTGCGTCAGCGAGGCCGCGCCGGACTCGCCGGCCAGCAGGCCGGCCCAGCTGTCTGGGGCGGTGCCACCGATGGGCGATGACGCTCCGATACCGGTGACAACGATCTTCTTGGTCATTCGATCTTTCTCCCGTGGAAGAACCTGGCGCTTGCCGGGCAATGGCGGGGGGACGACGTGTCGCGTCCCCCGCCGTGCGTACTGCAGAGACGGAACCTCGCAGGTTCTTAGCCCTGCGCGTTGACGATGAAGGTGACGGCATCGCCGACGGTAACGAGGTTCTTCACCTCTTCGTCGGGGATCTTCACGTCGAACTTCTCTTCGGCGTTGACAACGATCGTCATCATCGAGATCGAGTCGATGTCGAGGTCGTCGGTAAACGACTTGCCCAACTCGACAGCGTCCGTCGCGATGCCGGTCTCGTCATTGATCAGTTCAGCCAGACCGGCGAGAACCTCGTCCTGGGACAATGCCATTTCGTATCTCCTTGAAGGGGTGGTGCAGAGGGATTTTTGTCGAACGACCGGGCACAATCCTAGGGGAGCCGCACGACCTGGGCTCCGTAGACGAGACCCGCGCCGAAGCCGATCTGGAGAGCAAGGCCACCGCTGAGTTCCGGATGCTCCTCCAGCAGGCGATGCGTCGCGAGCGGGATCGAGGCGGCCGAGGTGTTGCCCGTTGTTTCGATGTCGCGGCCGATCTGGACGGATTCTGGGAGCCCGATCTGCTTGGCTAACTCGTCGATGATGCGCATGTTCGCCTGGTGTGGGATGAAGGCGGCGAGGTCGGCGGCCGTGATGCCGGCCTTCTCCAGCGCCTGCTTTGCTACCTTGGCCATCTCCCATACTGCCCATCGGAACACCGCCTGGCCGTCCTGACGCATGGTCGGCCAAGGCTTCACCTTGTCGAGGTACTCCTCGAAGGTGGCGTTCATCCCGACGGCATCCCACTTTGAGCCGTCCGATCCCCACACAGTGCCCGAGATCCCGGGCTCGTCTGCCGGGCCGATCACGGCCGCGCCGGCGCCGTCGCCGAGCAGGAAGGAGATCGAGCGGTCGTTCGGGTGCACGTACTGCGAGAGCTTCTCGGCCCCGACGACGAGCACGTACTCCGCGGCACCTGAACGGATCAGGGCGTCGGCCTGAGCGATCCCGTATGTGTAGCCAGCGCAGGCAGCGCTGATGTCGTACGCGGGAGCCGGGGCGAGGCCGAGCCGCTCGGCGAGCAGCGACGACATGGAGGGCGTGACTGCAACGTTGCTGATCGTCGAGACCAGAACGGCACCGATCTGCTCGGGACGGATGCCGGATTTCTCGATCGCCTCGCGACCCGCGATCTCCGCCAGGTCGATCGCGTCGACCCCTTTGCGGGCGCGCTTGCGGGTGATGATTCCGGTGCGCTGGCGGATCCACTCGTCGCTTGAATCGATCGCCTCGACGAGATCGTCGTTGGTCACGACCACGTCACCGCGGGCGGCGCCGAGCGCGAGGATACGGGTATACGGGTGTCCGACGGACTGCTTGAGGGTGGTCATTCGGATGCTCCGTTGTCTGCAGCTTCGTTGTCGGCGTCCTGCACGGCGTCGAGCAGTTCGTGCGCGGCCGCGATGTCGTCCGGAGACTTCACCGCCACACTGGGGAGACCCTTCATGCCGCGCTTGGCGAGTCCGACCAGCGCGCCAGCCGGAGCCAGTTCGATGAGGCCAGTGACGCCAGCGGCGGCGAACGCCTCCATATCGAGATCCCAGCGGACCGGTGAGGCGACCTGCCCCACCAGCAGATCGACGAAAGCCGAGCCACTGCTGACAATCGAACCGTCACGGTTGGTCCAGATGGTCCAGCTCGGGTCCGAGACGGTCAGGCCGTTGGCAACCGTGCGCAGCGCATCGACGGCCGGTTGCATGTAGCGCGTGTGGAAGGCGCCAGCGACTTGCAGCGGGATGACGCGGGCCCCGGTCGGTGGAGCGGACTGCAGCGCAGCCAGCGCGGGGAGCTCACCCGCAACCACCAGTTGTCCGCCACCGTTGAAGTTCGCAGGCTGGAGCCCGAGGGTGTCCAGCAGGGCGAGTAACTCTTCTTGGTCGCCGCCGATCACGGCGCTCATGCCGGTCGCAACCTGTGCTGCGGCGGCCGCCATGGCGTTCCCGCGGGCGCTCACCAGCACCATGGCATCGTGCTCGGTCAGGATGCCGGCGCCCGCGGCGGCGGCGAACTCGCCCACCGAGTGGCCAGCGATTCCCGCGGTCTTGCTCTTCCATCCGGCGCCGGAGCCCTCATCGAGTACTGCGGCCAAAGCCATCAGCGATGCGGCGACGATGAGCGGCTGGGCGACGGCCGTGTCACGGATCGTGTCGGCGTTCGACACGGTGCCGTGAGCCGCCAGGTCGAGACCCGCGGCCTCAGACAGGGTGCCGAGGTGCTCCGCGAAGCGGGGCTCGGCGAGCCAGGGCTCCAGGAATCCGGGGGTCTGCGATCCCTGACCCGGTGCGACGATAACGACACTCACCGGGCCAGTCTCTCAACTTCGGGGGGTGCGCGTCGAACATCTAGTACGAAGAATCGACCGAGACCTTGGTGGATGCCTACAGAAAGTAGGCCAGCGGACCCCCGCGGGATAGGGCGGAGGGTCAGGACTTGCGGCCGTCGTGGTCGGCAATCGAGCCGATGATGAGGGCGGATTGCAGGATCAGCGCCTCGCGGGCGCCCGTGGCGTCCCAGCCGATGACCTCGCTGATGCGCTTGAGGCGGTAGCGGACCGTGTTCGGATGCACGAACAACTCGCGCGCCGTCGCCTCGAGTGAACGGCCGTTGTCGAGATAGCACCACAGCGTGGTCAGCAGCTCCGTTGAATGGTTCTGAAGGGGCTTGTAGATCCGGTTGATCAGGGTGGCGCGGGCGAGAGGATCGCCGGCCAGGGCGCGCTCCGGCAGCAAATCGTCGGCGAGTGTCGGCCGCGGGGCGTTCCGCCACGCCTTCGCGACCGCGAAACCGGCCAGGGCGGCTTTTGCGCTGCGGGCGGCGTCCACCAGTGACGGCACCTCGTGTCCGAGCACCAGGTGCCCGGGCCCGAACCCCGGCTCGAGCTGAACCGCGAGCTCGAGGAAGGTCAGCGGCACGCGGGTGTCCGACTCATCCGACGGGTCGACCCGGCCGACCACGACGACCAGGCGGCTTCCCTGCACACCGATCAGTACATCCGCGTCGTGGTGGCGGGCGGTGCGGCGCAGCATGTCGACGTCCAGGATGCGCGGGGCCGTCCCCACGAGCACGCTCACGGCCCCGTGGCCATTCCAGCCGAGGGCCGCGATGCGGCTGGGCAGCTCGCTGTCGTACTCGCCGGTGAGGATGGAGTCCACAACAAGAGCTTCCAGGCGCGCGTCCCACAGGCCGCGAGCCTCCGCGGCCCGCGCGTAGACGTCGGCGGCCGCGAAGGCGATGTCGCGGGAGTAGAGCAAGATCGCTTCGCGGAGGGACTCGTCGGCGTCCTTGACCCGGTTCTCCACGACCTCGACCGTGACGCGAATCAACTGCAGGGTCTGCTGCAGGCTCACCGAGCGCAGCAATTCTCGTGGGGCCGCCCCGAAGACGTCGGCTGCGATCCACGGTGTGGAGCTCGGATCCTCGAACCACGAAATGAACGAAGTTATCCCCGCCTGGGCGACCAGCCCTACGGCGCTGCGCCGCCCGGGAGGCATGTCGCGGTACCAGGGCAGAGTGTCATCCAGGCGCTTCAGGGTCGCCGTCGAGAGTTCGCCCGAGAGCGTACGCAGCCACGCGAGCGTCTGCTCGCGCGTCCTCCCCGCCACCGGGGCTCAGTTCCGCTCGGTCGGCATCAGCTGTCGCCGCCCGCCGATCCGGATGTGCCCGCGGTCACGTCGTACAGCCGATACTTTTCGATCGCCTGTGACACAGCGCTCGGGTCGATCTCGCCGCGGCGGGCGAGTGATTGGAGCGTGCGCACCACGATCGAGGCCCCGTCGATTTTAAAGAATCGACGGGCTGCAGCGCGGGTGTCGCTAAAGCCGAAGTCATCGGCGCCGAGCGTCACGAAGTCGCCGGGCACGAAGGGGCGGATCTGGTCGGGGACCGCGTGCATGTAGTCCGATACGGCGACATACGGACCCTCCGAACCAGCCAGCTTCGACCACAGGTACGGAACCTGCGGCGCATCCTGCGGGTGCAAGAAGTTGTGCTCGTCGGCGGCGAGACCGTCGCGGCGCAGCTCCGTCCAGGAAGTGACGCTCCAGACATCCGCGGCGACGTTCCAGTCGTTCGCGAGCAGCTCCTGCGCCTCCAAGGCCCAGGGCAGCGCGACGCCGGAAGCCATCAGCTGAGCTTTCGGCCCAAGATTTTCGGCGGTCCGGACCTTGTAGATGCCCTTCAGCAGGCCATCAACATCGAGATTCTCGGGCTCGGCGGGCTGCTGATGCGGCTCGTTGTAGACCGTCACGTAGTACATGACATTCGGATTCGGATGCGCGGCGCCGCTCTCGTCGACGCCATACATGCGCTGCAGACCCGCCTGCACAATCCGACCGATCTCGTAACCGTACGCCGGGTCGTATGCCACGATCGCCGGGTTCGTCGAGGCGAGCAGATGCGAGTGTCCGTCTGCGTGCTGCAGGCCTTCACCAGTCAGCGTCGTGCGTCCGGCGGTCGCGCCGATAATGAAGCCGCGCGCCATCTGGTCACCAGCCGCCCACATCGCGTCGCCGGTGCGCTGGAAGCCGAACATCGAGTAGAAGACGTAGACCGGGATGAGGGGCTCACCCTGCGTCGCGTATGCCGTGCCCGCTGCGGTGAACGCCGAGAAGGCGCCCGCCTCGTTAATCCCGGTGTGGATAATCTGCCCCTGCGGACTCTCCTTATAGGCGAGCAGCAGGTCGCGGTCCACCGATGTGTAGTGCTGGCCGTTTGGGTTGTAGATCTTGGCCGTCGGGAAGTAGGCGTCCATGCCGAAGGTGCGCGCCTCATCCGGGATAATCGGCACGATGCGATGGCCGAAGTCAGGCGCCCGGAGCAGATCCTTGAGCAGACGGGCGAAGGCCATCGTGGTGGCCACCGCCTGCTTACCGGATCCCTTGCGAGCGATCTCGTAGACCGAGTCCTCGGGGATCGCGATCTGGGTGTACTTCGTGCGCCGTTCCGGCACGTAGCCGCCGAGTTCGCGACGTCGCTCGTGCAAGTACTGGATCGCCGGGTCCTCGGCCCCCGGATTATAGAACGGGGGCTCGTATGGGTTCTCCTCGAGCTGGGCATCTGTGATCGGGATGCGCATCACGTCGCGGAACGCCTTGAGATTGTCGAGGGTGAGTTTCTTCATCTGGTGGGTCGCGTTGCGGCCCTCGAAGCTCGGGCCGAGGCCGTAGCCCTTGACCGTCTTAGCAAGGATTACGGTCGGCTGGCCCTTGTGCTCCGTGGCCGCCTTGTAGGCCGCGTACACCTTGCGGTAGTCGTGGCCACCGCGCTTCAGGTTCCAGACCTGGTCGTCCGTGAGGCCCTCGACAAGCTTCGCCGTGACCGGGTCGCGGCCGAAGAAGTTCTCGCGCACGTACGCGCCATTCTCGGCCTTGTAAGTCTGGTAATCGCCATCCGGGGTCTGATTCATCAGGTTGACCAGTGCGCCAGTCGTGTCGGCGGCGAGCAGACCGTCCCACTCACGGCCCCAGATGACCTTGATGACGTTCCAGCCAGCACCACGGAAAAAGCTCTCGAGCTCCTGGATAATCTTGCCATTGCCGCGCACCGGTCCGTCGAGCCGCTGGAGGTTGCAGTTGATGACGAAGGTCAGGTTGTCGAGCTTGTCGTTGGCTGCCCACTGCAGGGCGCCGCGGCTCTCCACCTCGTCCATCTCGCCGTCACCCAAGAACGCCCAGACGCGCTGGTCGGATGCGTCCTTGATACCGCGGTTGGTCAAGTACTTGTTGGACTGCGCCTGATGGATCGCATTGATCGGTCCGAGGCCCATCGACACGGTCGGGAACTCCCAGAAGTTGGGCATCAGACGCGGGTGCGGGTATGAGCTCAGCCCGTGCGGTGCCTTGCTCTTCTCCTGGCGGAAGCCGTCGAGATCCTGCTCGCTCAGCCGACCCTCAAGAAAAGCGCGCGCATACATGCCGGGGGAGGCGTGCCCTTGGTAGAAGATCTGGTCGCCACCGCCCGGGTGATCTTTGCCGCGAAAGAACCAGTTGTGGCCGACCTCGTAGAGGGCCGCCGACGAGGCGTAGGTCGAGATATGGCCACCAACTCCGATGCCGGGACGCTGCGCGCGGTGCACCGTGATCGCGGCGTTCCAGCGGATCCAGGCGCGGTAGCGGCGCTCAAGCTCTTCGTCGCCCGGGAAGGCGGGTTCGTTCTCGGGCGCGATCGTGTTGATGTAATCCGTCGTCGGAACCATCGGAACGCCCAACTGGAGGTCCTTCGACCGCTTCAGAAGGCTCAGCATGATGTCGCGACCGCGGCCATGGCCTTTCTCGGCCACCAGTTGATCGAGCGACTCCTGCCACTCAGCCGTCTCATCCGGGTCCGAGTCGATGTGATTTACCGAGTAAGGGTCCTGGTCGTTCACTGTCACCGTTGACCTCTTTCTGATGGGTGGCGACATGACCGGGGTGCCGGTCATGCAAGCGGTCGTGGCGGCTCGAAGAACCGGGTTGCGGTCGGGGAGCCGTTCGTGC
>JAYTXO010000220.1:0-4019 GCA_043742905.1 Microbacteriaceae bacterium
CCCGCTGCCTTACCACGGTGTACCGCGCAAGTGAACGCGCGGTGACGCACGCCTGAACTTCTCGAATCGTCGCACAATTCGCGGGAAACAGGGCGGGAAGTCCGGGCCGTCGCCGCCTAATCTAGACCCATGGACCCGGCGCACTGGATCGTGCCCGCCGCGCTCGCCTTCGGGCTGCTCGTCGGTGTAGGGGTGTCGGTGGCGATCATGGCCGCGCACCGCCGAGGTCGCAGCGCCGTCGCGGTGGTGACAGCGGTGGTGCCGGATGGCGTCGAGGAGGTCATCGATTCACTCGAGTCCGCGGGGGTCGTCATCGATTCCTCGAACAACGTGCTCTCGGCATCGACGGCAGCGCTGGCGTTCGGACTGGTGTGGAACCAGGCCCTCGCGCATCCGGAGATCATCGCTCTGGTCAATCAGGTGCGCCGCGACGGCATCCCCGTCAACCGCGAGTTGCATCTGACCCGCAGTCTGTTCGGCGAGGCGCAACTGCACGTGAATGTGCGGGTGGCTCGGCTGGGCACGCGCTTCGTGCTGCTGCTGGCTGAAGACCGCACGGAATCGTTCCGGCTCGACGAGGTTCGGCGCGACTTCGTCGCCAACATCAGCCACGAGCTCAAGACGCCGATCGGCGCGATCGGTCTGCTTGCTGAGGCACTCACGGTCGCCTCTGACGAGCCCAAGGAGGTTCGGCGCTTCGCCAAGCGACTGACCATCGAAGCGGACCGGCTCGCCCGGCTCACCCACGAGATCATCGAGCTGAGTCGCCTGCAGGCCGCCGAGCCGCTCGCCTCGGCCGAAAAGGTCGACATCGACTCGGTCATCGCGCAGGCGGTCGACCGCAACCGGGTGGCCGCCGAGTCGCACCGCATCTCCCTGGTGAGCGGTGGCGACGCTGGCGCCGAGGTCTATGGGGATGAGCAGCTGCTCGTCACGGCCGTGCACAACCTGATCGCTAACGCCATCCAGTACTCGCCCGACGGCTTCCGTGTCGGCGTCGGGGTCACGGCTGTCGACGGCGTCGTCGAGATCGCTGTCACCGACCAGGGTGTCGGCATCCCTGACGGAGAGCGCGGCCGCGTCTTCGAGCGCTTCTTCCGCGTCGACAATGCGCGCAGCCGCCACACCGGCGGAACTGGCCTCGGCCTCGCCATCGTCAAGCACGCCGTACAGAACCACGGCGGGGACGTGCGCGTCTGGTCGCAGCAGGGCAGCGGCTCCACTTTCACCATCCGGCTCCCCGAGGCTTCCGACGCGCCGAAGTCGGCTTCCAGCACCTCCCCCAAGGCCAAATCGGCCGATTCCACCACCTCGCTCGGAGCATCAACGTGACCCGCATCCTCATCGTCGAAGACGAGCCATCGCTCAGCGAACCTCTCTCGTTCCTCCTGCGCCGGGAGGGATATGACACCGAGATCGCAGCAGACGGCCGTGAGGCGCTCGTCGCCTTCGATCGCGACGGCGCCGACCTCGTGCTGCTCGACCTGATGCTCCCTGGGCTCTCGGGCACCGAGGTGTGCCGCGAGCTGCGCACGCGCTCATCCGTACCGATCATCATGCTGACCGCGAAGGACAGCGAAGTGGACATCGTCGTCGGGCTTGAGCTGGGTGCCGACGACTACGTGACCAAGCCATACTCAACGCGCGAATTGCTCGCGCGACTGCGGGCGGTTCTGCGCCGCCGCGTCGAGGTCGACGACATTGACGAGGCCGTGCTCGAAGTCGGACCGGTGCGCATGGACGTCGACCGCCATGCGGTCTCGGTGAGCGGCGGCGAGGTAGCGATGCCCCTCAAGGAGTTCGAGCTGCTGGAGCTGCTGCTCCGCAACGCGGGACGGGTCCTCACCCGCGGCCAGCTGATCGACCGGGTGTGGGGCGCCGACTACTTCGGCGACACCAAGACCCTCGACGTGCACATCAAGCGCATCCGTTCGAAGATCGAGATCGACCCCTCACAGCCGACGCTGCTGCTGACGGTGCGCGGGCTCGGCTACCGCTTCGAGGCCTAACGACTCGCTCGGCTCACTAGCCCGTCGGCGTCGGCGCTGGAGTGACGGTGGGCAACACGGGATTATTTGCCGCGGTCGCGGTCGCGGTCGGCGTGGGCGTCAGCGTCGGGAGCAGGTCCCGGTACTGAGAGAACTGGCCGTCGAGCACGGGGACCTCGATCTGCTTGCCCTCTTTGTCGCCGTATTGGAAATAGATCTTCACGATCGAGCCAGCTTTGGTAGCCAGCTGGGGCAGGAGAAACTGCCCGTTCTTGCCGTAGCCGAAATTGGTGGTGGCGTCGGGAAGCAAGGTGGCGGTCTTGGTCTGCTTCACTCCGTTTGTCGTGTACTGCACGTTCAACTGGACCAGCTCGTTCGAGGGGTTGTACGCCGCAAACAGCAGGTTGCCGTCGGCGCCAGCCTCGGTGAGCACGAGTGCGTTGAGCACCTTCACCTGGCCGACCGTCGCACTGACGCCGTCGCTGGGGTCGTAGTGCTTCAAGGTCGCGATCGGTGTACAGGCGGCGACGCCCACGGTGATCAGCGCAGCGATCGCCACAGCTGCTCCGGCACGAACCTTCACGTTGACACCCTTCAAAGTCACGAATCGACTTTTCCACCTTACCGGGGGCGATCCGCGCGCCTCGCCAGCCGCAGTACTCACCGCCCCCGGCCAGGAAGATGCCCCTGAAGGGAGGCCAGATCGTTCTCGACGGGGTGCTGGCTTCGTAACGAGGTCGGTTGACGCGGCTACCCTCTCACCATGAGAGTCGCGATCATTGTTGTCGCCGCGGGCAGCGGAACGCGGCTCGAGCATGCCGAGCCGAAGGCCTTCGTTGAACTACGCGGCGTGACGATCCTTGAGCGGGCGCTGCGCGGGGTATTCGAGTCGTCCGAGCCCGCGCAGGTGATCGTCGTGGTGCCCCCTGCTCGGCTGGTGGCGGCGCGGCATATCGCGGCGCACGCGGCGGGGGTGGCGTCCGACTCGGTGATGGTGGTCGTTGGTGGCGAGACGCGGCAGGCGTCGGTCGCCGCAGGACTCGCGGTGCTCGAGCCCGAGGTGGAAATTGTGCTCGTTCACGATGCGGCGCGCGCGCTCACCTCGGCCACGCTCATCGATCGTGTGGTGCGGGCGGTCACCGCTCACACGGGCATCGTGCCGTCGCTGCCAGTCAACGACACCATCAAACGGATCGACTCGCACGAACTCGTCACCGGCACCGTCGACCGCAGCGACCTCGTGCACGTGCAAACCCCCCAAGGATTCCCGCGAGTTAAGCTGCTTGCGGCCTACGCGGCGGCCGACCGCGAGTACACGGACGACGCTGCCGTGTTCAGTGCGGCCGGCCACCCGGTGACGGTGGTCCAGGGCGAGGAGCGCGGCTTCAAGATCACCACCAGCTGGGACCTGCGCCGAGCGGAGCTTCTGCTCGGCGCATCCAGCGGATTCCGCACCGGCATCGGCCTCGACGTCCACGCCTACGACGACAGTCAGCCGCTCTGGCTTGGCGGGCTGTACTGGCCCGACGAGCCGGGACTCGCGGGGCACAGCGACGGCGATGCCGTCATCCACGCGATTTGCGACGCGATGCTCTCGGCAGCGGGTCTCGGCGACATGGGGGCGCGCTTCGGCACCGCGGATCCGCGGTTCCAGGATGCCGCGAGCGAACTCTTCCTGCACGAGACCCTCGCGCTCGTGACCGGAGCCGGTTTCACGGTGGTCAACGTCGCGGTGCAGCTCGTCGCGGACCGACCGAAGCTCTCGGGCCGCCGAGGGGAGATCGAAGTCAAGCTGAGTGGATTGATCGGGGCGCCGGTCAGTGTGGCCGCGACGACGTCCGACGGACTGGGGTTCACTGGACGTGGCGAAGGCGTTTCGGTGCTTGCAACGGCGCTGCTGTCGTCTTGATCCGGCCGAGACCGTGCTTAATCCGGCCGTCGCGCTGCGCATCGGTAAACTCTCGGGGTGACCGTCCGCCTCCACGATTCCCGCACGCAGTCTCTGCGTGAGCTGGAGCCGCTCGAGCCCGG
>JAYTXO010000221.1:0-6330 GCA_043742905.1 Microbacteriaceae bacterium
GTCGCCGAGCTACTGGCGCTAGCCCCGGTGCCGAACGACGTGCAACCGGTCAGGGCGAGCGTGCCGGTAAGGACAACCGCGGTGGCGACGAAGTTGCGACGTCGACCACGCTGGGGGGCGGCCAGCGCCGCCTGCGTGCCGGCGCGGCCACGCTTGAGCTGCGGGGGCCTCGGGTTACGCGGCAGGCGCGGCTGCTTGCGACGCGGCCCTCGGCGGCGGCGAGCGTTGACGAGCGCCCACAGGAACGCGCCGAGCCCGAGCAGCAGTGCGCCGATGCCCGCAATGATCAGCGGCCCGGACCACGGGGTCGAGTTGTCAAGCGGCCAGGTGATGGTGAGTTTGCTCGGCGCGGCTCCCGTGCCGTCAGACATGATGATGACGGTCGTCGAATCCGGCACATTGATGCGCCGGATCAGCTCGCTGCTGCCGCTGAACTCCTGGGCCCACAGGTCGGATCCGACCGGTGACGGCGCCGTCCCCACTTCACCGGTGACGAGCTTGCTGGCGAGCGCCAGCTTCTTCGGGTTGAAGGTCACCTTGTTGTAGTCGGTCTTGCCCACCCAGGCGAGCACGTCGGCCGTGCGGCCGTCCGCGATGAAAACCTTCGAGCCGCCGGAAACGGTCAGGCCCTGGGTACCCGCGAAACTGTGCAGCGTCGTACCGTCGATGAGAGTGATGGGAGCGTCGCCAGTTGTGGTCACGCTCGTCGAGAACGACGAGGGACCGGCCAGGACAGTGCGCTGCGCGATGCCGTACCCGATGGACACGAAGGCCAGAAGGAACAGCACGATCGCAATGACGAATCGCAAAGAATGAACTCCTCTTCTCGCGCTACCGCGGCGGCCGGAGGCCGTGCCGCGACTCGAACCGGCAAGCGGGCCGGCGCGAGCATCCGTGCGACAGGGGCGACGGAGCAGCAGACAAAGACACGCCAGGCTATCGGATGGTTAGGCCGCAGTCCCCCGCAGCACCTGGGAGAAACCTGGGAGTTTGCTGGACCGGTCCGTCTACCCCGGGTGGTCGGTTGGCGCGTGACAGCTACACTCGGAGGGTTCCTCTCGCCCCGATTCCGGGCCGAAATACGACGACTTTCCAGCCAAGGAGTGAACTGTGGCGGCAGACGACGCGGGCTTCGGCACCGAACTGCGTGGATACAAGAAGGACGAGGTCAACTCGGCGGTCAACGATCTGCGCCGAGACCTCATCAAGGCGAACGCAGACAAGGCGGAGGCCTCCAAGGAACTCAAGCGCCTGCAGGCGGTCGCCGAGGACCTCCAGGCCGAGCTCGACGAGGTCGGCAGTCCGACGTACTCGGGCCTCGGCACGAAGCTCGAGAACACCCTGCGTGTCGCAGAAGAGCAGTCGACGCGGCTGATCAGCCAAGCCGACATCGACGCGGAGAAGCTGCGCGCTGGCGTTGCCGCCGAAGTGCAACAGCAGCGTGACGATGCGTCCGAACACGCGGACAAACTGCTGGGCGATGCCAAGTTCCAGGTCGAGCAGATCACGTTCGGGGCACGGGACGAGGCGGAATCCGTCGTCGCTCGGGCAGCCGCCGAGTCCGAGACGCTGACCAATGACGCCCTGCGCGAGGCCGCCGCAATTCGGGGATCGGTGGCGACCGAGGTCGCCGAAGCGCGCGCAGGCGGCAAGCGGGAGGTCGCGGCTCTACGGGCCGAAGTGGAGCGCGAGATCGCTGAGCTCAAGATCGTGGCACAACGCGAGGTCGCCCAGTCCCGCGAGGCCGCAGCCGAGTTGGCGCGTGACACTGAGCGTAGCCGCGCCGAATTCGAGGCAGAGAACACCCGCAGGCGGGCCGAGCTGGAGCACGACCTCGAAGAGGGTCGGACCAACCTCGATCGTGAGACGACGGATGCGCGCACCCAGCTCGAGAACGACACCGTCGCCGCCAACGCGGCCCTCGACGCCGACACCGACAAGGCCCGCGCGGAGTGGGAGGCCCGCACCAAGCAGGCCGCGGCAGATCATGTCGCCAAGGTCGCTAAATGGAAGTCCGAACGCGAAGCCACCACGAAGACCGCGCAGGCCGAACTCACCGCCACGCTCGCGCAGGAACGCGCAACTCTCGAGGCCGAGACGACCACGAAGCGCACCGAGATCGACCAGGAGGTCGCGGCCAAACGCACCGGCCTCGAAGCGGAGCTCGAGAGCAAGCGGGCCACGCACGACGCGGAACTCACGCATGCCCTGACCGCGCACGAGGCCGAGCTCACCGGTGCTCGCGCCGAGTTCGACGCCGAGCAGACCGGTGCTCGCGAGGTTCTGACCGCGGATCTCGCCGGCCAGCGCGGCCAGCATGACAATGGACTCGCCCAAGCAAAGGCCACCCACTCCTCCGCCCTGAGCAAGGAACGCGCCGATCACGATCGCGAGCTGGCCCGACAGCGCGAGGAGGTCGCCGCCGAGCTCGACACGCATCGGGCGCATATCACCCACGAGAGCGACACCCTGGCGACCGCGCTGGCCGCGGAGGCGACCCAGGTGCGTGCCGACCTCGAGGTGGAACTCACCGCTCGCCGCGACGAGGCCGAGAAGGAATACATGGCCAAGCAGCAGGAGGCCGCCGCATCCCTTCAAAAGTACCTGGATGAGGCCAACGCCCAACTCGCTGAGGCGACCGCCAGGGCCACTGAGAAGCGCGCAGATGCGAACACCCTGGAGACCTCGTCGAAGGCAAACGCCAAGACCGCCACTGACGAGGCAAAGGTCAGCGCCAAGGAGGTGCTCGGCAACGCCGAGAGCCGCGCCAGGGCGATCGTCAAGGATGCCGAAAAGAAGTCCGCCGCCCTGATGAGGGATGCTGAGCAGCGTCTGGCCCAGATCCGCGTCGAGCGTGAGGCGGTCGCGGGCTACATCGCCAACTTGCGCGGCGTTCTGGACTCGGCCGAGCGCGTTTCGACCGAGCAGGGTTTCCCGACGGCAGCTCCCGACGAACCGGTGACTGCAGCGACGCCCGCCGCCGAGGCGACAGCGGCCGCGACGGCTCCTGATGTGGACGACTCCGATGACGCAGTCGACAAAGCGACCCGCGAGCGCGAACACGCCAACTGACAACAGCGGCCCCCGTCCGGGCCTGGGGTAGCCTCAGCAAAGGTTCGACGAAAGGCCCCAAGCCGGTGAAGATTCAGAACGCATTCCGCCTCGGCCTCTTCGGTGGGCTGGGTGTGCTGGTCGCGATCGTGATCGGCTCGGGCGTCAGCGCGCTCGCGACCATCCTCAGCTATGTGGGCGCTGCTCTGTTTCTGGCGCTCGGCATCGACCCGGGTGTCTCCTTTCTGCAGCGCCACAAGTTCCCGCGCTCCGCCGCGATCCTGACCGTTCTGGTCGCGATCCTGGCTGTATTTGCGGGGCTGGTGCTCGCCGTTATCCCGGTGATCATCGACCAGGTCAACAAGTTGATCGCCAGCGTGCCCAAAGTCGTCGACGCTCTCATCAGCAACAACAACGGAGTGCAGAGATGGTGGGACAGCACTCTCCCATGGCTCCCGTTCACCACCATGGTGACAAACATGCAGGACTTCGTCACCAAGAACATCGGCACCATCACAGGCGGCGTCTTCTCGACGGTTGTGACGATCGGATCCGGCGTCTTCGGCGTCATCATCGTCCTGATCTTGACGCTCTACTTCGTCGCATCCCTGTCGAGCATCAAACGCGGGCTCTACCAGCTGATCCCAGCGACAAAGCGCGAGAAGTTCATCGACATCGCCGAGCAGATCAGCAAGTCGGTCGGCCGCTACGTGATCGGACAGGGTGCGTTGGGACTCACCAACGGCATCCTGAGCTTCCTGTTCTTCACGGGCTTGTTGCTCTTCGGCGTGAACATCAAGTACTACGCGCTGCTTGCGTTCATCGCCTTCCTGTCCTCGCTGATCCCGCTGGTGGGCACGATCACGGGCTCGGCCATAATCTGCCTGCTTGTTCTGCTCTTCAACGGCTGGCCGACGGTGCTCGCGCCGATCATCTACTACCTGATCTACATGCAGGTCGAGGCGTACGTGATCAGCCCGAACATCATGAACCGCGCGGTCAAGGTGCCGGGTTTCGTGGTCGTGATCGCGGCACTTGCCGGGGGCACCCTGCTCGGGGTGCTGGGCGCGCTCATCGCGATCCCGGTGGCCGCGTCGGTGCTGCTGATCATCAAGCAGGTCGTCGTGCCCCGGCAGAACGAGCTGTAGACAGCTCAGTCCTTGTGGACCGGGAGCCCTTCCTGCTCCCACTGGACGATGCCGCCCGCGACGCTGACGGCCGCGTGACCCTGTTCGACCAGCGACTGTACGATACGACCGCTTCGCACGCCGGAGTGGCAGACCAGATAAAAAGTCCCCGCCGGGAGCTCGTCGAGGTGGTCGCCGAGTGTGCTCATCGGCATCGACAGAGCACCCGGGATGCGCGACGTCGCCAGCTCCGCGGGCTCGCGCACGTCGATCAGTACGGCGTCGTCGGGCAGTGCGGCGAACTCGGTGGGCGTGATGATGGTCATGCGGTGGGTCCGTTCCATTCGGTGGGTAGCGGGAGAGCGCCCGGATTGATGGTAGCCACGATTTCGCTGAGGACTCGCCGCGTCTGCTTCTCGCCGACCCAGAGGTGCCTACCCCCTTCGACCTCCACGAGTTCGGTCTCGGGCACGGAGGCGAAGCGCTCGCGGGCCTCGGCCGGACGCAGGTAGTCGTCGAATTCGGGAATTACCGCGACGAGACGCTTGCCGCTACCCGCCCAGGTCGCCACGTCATCCGGTGTCGCGCGACGCAGTGGCGGCGAGAGCAGGATCGCCCCGACAATCGGATGCTGCAGCCCCCACTTCAGGACGACCTCCGTGCCGAACGACCAGCCGAGCAGCCACGGCGCAGGTAAGCCACGCGCCGAGACGAAGTCCATCGCCGCCGCGAGGTCGTGCCGCTCCTCGATGCCGTGACCGAACTCACCGTCCGAGGTGCCCCGCGCCGAGGTGACGCCCCGGAAGTTGAAGCGCAGCACCGCGACGTTCGCGAGCGCCGGCAGGCGGCCGGCCGCCTTGCGCAGTATGTGCGAGTCCATGAAGCCGCCATGCGTCGGCAGCGGATGCAGGCAGACCAGCGTTGCGACCGGCTCGCGCTCAAGCGGCAGAGCAAGCTCGCCGACCAGTCTCAGGCCATCGGCCGTGCGCAAGTCGACGCCCTCCCGTTGTGCGGGCAAGTCGACGCCGCCGGTGATTTCGACGCTCACGAACGGATCTTCCAGCAGTGGCTGTGCCAGTGGCGGCGACCGGCCAAATCGTCAGCCTCTCCCATGATCCCGTCGGCTCGCCAGGCGACGAGGTGAGCGATACCAGGGGTGATAGACAGGCCGCAGCCGGGGCAGATGTAGTCCTTCACAGCCGAGCCAGCCCCGTAGGGCTGCACGTTCCACGCTCCATCGCGCTTGACCTCTGTGCGCCGGCTCCCCAACACCGCGCGCTCCAGATCGAGCGGCTCGCTCTCCGGCTCGTGCCCCCGGCCCCAGCGTGGACGATTGGAGCGGGGCATAAAGAAGATCTTAGGTCAGTGCCAACTCAGTACCATCCGGAGCTCTGCGAGTGTCCCCACGCCCCGCACGGCGTCCCGTAACGTCCAGTGATGTATCCGAGTCCCCAGGTGATCTGGGTGGCTGGGTTGGTCGCCCAGTCGGCGCCGACGCTGGCCATCTTGCTGCCCGGGAGCGCCTGCGGGATGCCGTATGCGCCAGAACTGGCGTTGTTCGAGTAGACGTTCCAGTGCGATTCCCGGTTCCAGAGCGCGACGAGGCAGTCGAACTCGCTGGTCGGCCAGCCGCGAGCCGCCACCATTTGGAAGGCGATTGCCTGCGCGGTTCCGGGATCGGGGTTGCCCACCGCGGGCGCCGACGCCACCTTCGGTTTGGGCGGCGCGAGTTCGATGACTTGGTAACCGTCCCGGCTCATGGTGGTCGCGGCGTCCGCCTGCACGCTGACGGACTGCGTGGCCCCGTGGCGGAAGGATGCGGCGAGTGCCTCAGCCTGGCTGGGCGCGGGCGGCGTGGCAAGCGGCACGAGCGAGAGGGCCATCACCGCGAGCACCGCAAAAGTCGACAGGGAGCGCGGACTGCGAACGTGCCGCTCCGCGATCGCTACCTCGGGATTTCGCCGATGGTGAATCCCCCGACGTCGATAACCACTCACAGTGCCATCAGTGTACCCATCGAGTCTGTCGCCGCCCGGAAAGTGCTTGCGGGAGACTAGCGGACCGCCAGCATGACGCGCGTGACAGCATCCAGCAGGATGTCGACCTGCGCCTCGAGGTAGCCGCCGCGCTGAGCGCGGAAGGCCACCGCGCG
>JAYTXO010000222.1:0-2073 GCA_043742905.1 Microbacteriaceae bacterium
GGCCGCGACGTGGCAGTGAAAGTCTTCAGCGCGGGCGAGGAGACGGATGTCGACAAGTTCCGTGAGGAACTGCGGGTGCTCGCTGCCATCTCGCACCACGGCGTGGTGTCGGTCCTCGATGCGGGCATCGACCAGTCCACGGCATCCGACCCTCGCCCGTTCTTGGTGATGGAGCTGGTGCACGGCAAGACCGTCGGTCAGCTCATCGATGACGACGAGCTTTCGATCCTCGCGATCGGCGGGATCGCGTTCGAGGTTGCCGAGACACTCGAATACGTGCACGCTCAGGGCATCATCCACCGGGATATCTCGCCGTCGAACATCATGCTCGTCGACTACGGGACGGGTTCGTCACGGCCGCGGGCCCGGCTCACCGACTTCGGTCTGGCCGTCGCCTCGGGCTGGATCTCGACCGAAGAGCTCGCCGAGGGCACCGAGCCTTACCTCAGCCCCGAGCAGGCGCTGCGCTATCGGCTTACCGCTGCGACAGACATCTACTCGCTCGGCCTGGTCCTGCTCGAGTGCTTCACCGGCACGCCGGCGTTCCCGGGGGAGCCGGTCGAGGCTGCGCTCGCCAGAACCGTCGACGCACCGCCAATCCCGTCGTCCGTGCCGAAGCCGTGGCGGTCGCTGATCGACTCGATGACCAAGATGGCACCGGAAGATCGCCCATCGGCGGCCGAGGTTCTTGATTCAGCGCGCGTAGCGCTGCGCGGGATGGGCCGCCGCACCCGCTGAGTGGCCCGGTCGCTCGGCTCAGGCGAGCGTGACCGTCACGCGGTTCTTGCCCGCGCGCTTCGATTCGTACATCGCGGCATCTGCGACGGCAAACAAGACTTCCGGCCGCATACTCGCGCGATCCCCGACGCACACCGCGACGCCAATGCTTGCGCTCAGCTCCGCGACATCCAGGCCATGCTGCGAGCCGCGGAGGGCGGAGCGCACTCGTTCGGCGATCTCACGGGCCGCGCGCTCGTCTGCGTCCTCGCAGACGATCACGAACTCGTCGCCGCCGAATCGGCAGACCAGGTCGTGGGCCCGCACCGCATCCGTGAGCTGACGCGCCGCCCACATCAACATGTCGTCCCCGCGCTGGTGCCCGAGCCGATCGTTGATGGATTTGAAGCCATCAAGGTCAACCAAAACCAAAGAAATCGCGGTGCTGCGGCGGACCGCGGACGCCATGGCGGGGATCAGCTGCTCGCGCAGCAGCTTTCGATTGGCGAGACCGGTGAGCTGGTCGTGCAGCGTGAGTTGCGTGAGTTCCTCCTGGAGCCGGAGGCGCGCGATCACCTGGGCTGCCTGCCGCGTGAGTGCGAGCTGGAGGGCGATATCGGTCTCGGGGAATGCCCGCGTGCGTTTGAAGAAACACATCAGAGTGCCCACCGGGCCGGAGAGGTCCTCGATCGGCACGACACTGAGCGAGCTGATGCGCGCAGCCGCCATCGCCTCCGCGAGGCCGGGGTAGTCGGCGTGGGTTTCTGCCACATCGGTGACGGTGACGATCCCCGCCTCGCGCAGTGCGGCGAGCGCCGCGCGGGCTTCGTCGCTCGCCGCGAAGTCCGCCAGAGGGTGCTCGCCGGCGACCAGCTGCGCCTCGCTGGCGGCATCCAGGAGCATGACGGCGGTCGCTGATGCCGCGGTCGCCCGGCGGGCCGCGTCGGCCAACGCCTGGGCCAGCTCCGTCTCGCTGCCACTGGCGCCGAAGGCCGTCGAGGCGGCGAGAAGCACAGCCACACGGGTCTCGGAGGATTCGGCGGTGCGCCGGGCCGCGAGCAGCTGGCGTTCGTAGCCCTGACGTTCGGTCGAGTCGAAGACGGCGAAGGTGATCTCGGTGAGAGCGCCCGTGTCGGCGTGCATCGCTCGAGCATTCAGCACAACCGCAAGCAGCGTATCCGCCCCGGTCCGCAACGAGACGGCCACCTCGCGCACCTCGCCCTGAAGACGCAGGACCGGCAAGTATCGGGTCTCGTAGAAGATCTGGTCGCCAGCCGGAAGCAGGCTAGTGAAGGTCTGACCGATTAACTGGATCGGCTCCCGGCCGAGCCAGTCCAGGAGGGTCTGGTTGACGCG
>JAYTXO010000223.1:0-4664 GCA_043742905.1 Microbacteriaceae bacterium
GCCCAGAGAGGCCTGCGGGATCCGGCGCGGCAGTTGGCGTGCGGGAAGGGCAGTGCAAAACCCCCGGAAAGCTTGCGCTTGACGGGGGTTTCGACGTGACTGATTTGGCGGAGACGGCGAGATTTGAACTCGCGGTCCCCTTGCGGGGACTCCACCTTAGCAGGGTGGTGCACTCGACCGGACTATGCGACATCTCCCAGCACTAACTCATTTATCATAGCCGGATGCCGCGGCCATCCAACTCTGATCAGCCCTTGTACGGCTGGGTGCAGGTGTACGTCGCAGCCGACTGACCCTTCAGCCCCGAGATCACTGTCGCGGGTGGTGCAGTCGAGCTATCGGCGGGGATGGTTGGTTTCGCGGTCCCCGTTGCCGTGGGCGTAGGGACCGCCGTAGCCGCGGGGGCGTTCGGATCCGTCGAGGATCCGTTATGCGCGC
The DNA here is from genome assembly GCA_043742905.1 of Microbacteriaceae bacterium. Classification (GTDB taxonomy): domain Bacteria; phylum Actinomycetota; class Actinomycetes; order Actinomycetales; family Microbacteriaceae; genus Lysinimonas. The sequence continues at coordinate 439 of JAYTXO010000223.1, forward strand.
CCGAGAGGGCCTCGCGATCTAGACCGATGGGTTGATCTGCCTTGATCGCGGCGAACAGAGCATTGGCGATCCTGGTCTGCGGTTGCACCTTGCCGGCGTAAATCCCAGTACCACCGGTAGTGCCCGGGTACTGAACGAACACGATGTCACTCAGCGGGATGTTCTTCAGGACCAAGGCAACCGAAACCAGTGTGTCGAGGTGGGTGAAGTTCTCGCTCAATGTGATGTTCTGTGTTGCGGCTTGGGCGATCGAGTACAGCTTGCCCAGGTTCGAGAGGGTGTCGGAACTCTTGATCTTGCGAACCAAGGCCGAGAGGTAGACCTGCTGGGATCCGATGCGGCCGAGGTCGCTTCCATCACCGACACCGTGACGGCTACGAAGGAAGGCGAGGGCTTCGGCGCCCTGAAGGTTGTAGGTTCCGGCCGAAGGAAGCACCAGCCCGGTGTAGGGATCGTTGATCGGGCCGGCGACACAGACATCGACGCCGCCAACCGCGTCTGCCATCGCAATGACCCCGTTGAAGAGGATCAGTCCGGCGAACTGAATCGTCAGCCCGGTGAGATTTTGGACCACCAAAACGGTGCAGGCCAGCCCGCCATACGCCAAAGAGTTGTTGATGGGGAGTCCCGCCGTTGCGTTCCCGTGCGGGCACTTCGGGTACGGAACGACCATGTCACGCGGGAAGCTGACCACGGTCGCACTCTTCTGATCCTGAGAGACGTGCATCAACATCGTGACGTCGTTCAGGGCGGCGCCGTCTTGGGCGACCGTGCCACCTATCCCCCCCTGCCCAAGGCGTGTGTCGCTGCCGACTAGAAGGATGTTGAAGCCGCCGGCGTATGAGGCGATGTTCGGCGGCGGAGCCACTGTGTCTGCGCCGATAGTTACCGACTTGATATTGGACTTCAGGTGCCAGACCGCGATCCCGGCCACCGAGGCGCCGGCGATAAGGGCAACGGCGAGCGTGCCACCGATCAGGGCGAACGCGGTCTTCCACGCGGCCGACTTCTTCAGCCGCCCATGACGAGCTACGCCGGATACCTTCGGCGCGCGGTTCGATCTGTCGCGGAGTTCGCTCACAGCGACACCTCTTCTCGTCTGGTCGATCAGCGGGAGCGGAGGGCGTGGGATTCGAACCCACGGAACATCACTGCTCACCAGTTTTCAAGACTGGCTCCATCGGCCTCTCGGACAGCCCTCCAGGGTGACCGAAGGCCGAGTGTAACCGATCAGCCCAGCTCAACCCTGGAAGTGCCGTGCGAGTGCGACAGCCACGCCGTCGTCCAGATCCGACGCCGTTGTCTCGTTTCCGGCGACCGTGACGTCCTCGGGCGCCTGGCCCATCGTGATCCCAAACCCACCCCCGGTCGCTGCCCACTCGAGCATGTCGATGTCGTTGCGGCCGTCGCCCATCACCAGCACGCGCCCCCTGGGGATACCGAGCGACTCCCGCACGCGCTCCAAGCCAGTCGCCTTGTTGACGCCATCGGGCGCAATATCGAGCCACGCGGTCCAGCCGACGTTGTAGCTGACCTTGTGCAGACCCATCCGCTCCACCACCGAGAGGAAGTCGTCGATGGCGTGATCCGGCGAGATCACCACGACGCGGGTTGCCTGCACGTGCAGCAGCTCGTCGAATGTGACCTTCTGACGGGATGCCGCGAGCGCGCCATCCGGGAAGCTCCCGGTGAAGCGGAACACCCCGTCGGCGTCTTCGACCGCGAAGCTGGCACCTTCGAGGTGACTCCGCACCCGCATGAGCACCTCGGTCGGATCAAAAGTCTCGACGAAGGCGTGCGCGTAACCGAGCGGCGCGGTCTCGTCGCGCTCAAGCACAACGGCCCCGTTGGCACAAACGACGTAGTCCGAAACGATGCCGAGGCGGTCGAGCACCGGAAGTGTCATCGACACCGAGCGCCCGGTCGAGAGCATGACGTGGTGACCGAGCGCCGCCACTCGCTGGATCTCGCGCCACGTGTTGTCGCCGAGCGAACCGTCCTCGCGAAGCACGGTGCCGTCGACATCGAGGGCGACGATCCACTTCTCCATTACACGGGTTCCAAAATGTCCAAGCCCAGCGCGGGTCGCAAGGCCTCGGGGACGATGACCGAACCGTCGGGCTGCTGGTGGGTCTCCAGGATCGCGACGATCCAGCGCGTGGTGGCCAGCGTCCCGTTGAGGGTCGCGACCGGCGCCGTCTTGCCCGACTCGGTGCGGTGCCGGATGTCGAGCCTGCGCGCCTGGTAGGTCGTGCAGTTGGACGTCGAGGTGAGCTCGCGGTATGCGTTCTGCGTCGGCACCCAGGCTTCGACGTCGTACTTGCGGGCGGCGCTAGACCCGAGATCCCCGGCGGCGGTATCGATCACCCGGTAGCTGAGGCCGAGCGATTGCAACATGCTCTCCTGCAAAGCGAGCAGGCGCTGGTGCTCGGTTTCGGCATCCGCGGGATCGATGTATGTGAACATCTCGAGCTTCTGGAACTGGTGCACACGAATGATGCCCCGGGTATCTTTGCCGGCCGAGCCTGCCTCGCGCCGATAACAGGTCGAGATGCCCGCGTAGCGGATCGGACCGTTCGAGACGTCGATGATCTCGCCCTGGTGGTAGCCAGCGAGCGCGACCTCGCTCGTGCCCGTGAGGTAGAGATCGTCGGCGGGCAGGTAGTAGATCTCGTCGGCGTGCTGGCCGAGGAACCCGGTGCCCGCCATGATCTCGGGGCGCACCAGGGTGGGCGTGATCAGCGGGACGAAACCTGCCTCCAACGCACGCTGCAGGCCGAGCTGGATGAGCGCGAACTCCAGCCGGGCGCCGACGCCCTTGAGGAAGGAGAAGCGCGCGCCGCTGACCTTCGCGCCGCGGGCCATATCGATCGCGTCGAGCAGTTCGCCGATCGCGAGATGGTCACGCGGCCCCGAGGGGAACAGCTCCGGATTGAAGCTCGGCTTCTCGCCGACAGTATGCAGCACGACGTAGTCGTCTTCGCCACCGGCGGGGACCCCGTCGATGACGATGTTCTGGATGGCACCGGCGATCCTCGTGAAGTCGGCCTCAGCATCCGCTGCGCGCTGCTGGCCCAGCTTGACCCGGGCAGCGAGTTGCTGCGCCTGCGCGACGAGCGCGGCCTTCTCGGCCTTCGGAGCGACCGCGACGAGCTTGCCAAAAGCGTTCTGCTCGGCCCGGTCGGACTCGAAGGCGGTAATTGCGGCCCGTCGCGCGACATCTGCAGTCAGCGCCTCGTCGACCAGCTCGACAGAGGACCCGCGCAGCTCTTGCGACATCCGCACGGCGTCGGGGTTCTCGCGGAGAAACTGCGGGTCGATCACCCGCTCAGTCTACGGATTCGCTCCCAGTAGCCTGAACCCATGGCCGACTCCAAATCCGCTCGCCGGGCGGCCGTCATCTACAACCCGATCAAAGTCGATCTGCCCAAACTGCGCCGATCGGTCGCGAAAGCCCAGAAGGAGGCCGGCTGGGCTGACACCCTCTGGCTTCCGACCACCGCCGACGATACCGGTGGGGGACAGGCGCGTCAGGCCATCGACGCCCACGCGGATGTCGTGCTCGCCGCGGGCGGCGACGGCACAGTGCGCGCGGTGGCGGAAGGACTCCGCGGCTCCGGTCTGCCGATGGCCCTGCTGCCCGCGGGCACCGGTAACATCCTGGCGCGCAATCTGGACATCGCCGTGACCCAGCTCACAGCATCCGTACACACCGCCTTCACCGGAGTCGACCGGGCCATCGACGTCGGCGTCGTCGAGCTCGAGCGCGCGGACCACTCGCATGAGACTCACGCCTTCGTCGTGCTCGCCGGACTCGGCCTCGACGCCAAAATGATCGCGAACACCCGGCCCGAGTTGAAGAAGCGGGTGGGTTGGCTCGCCTACGTCGACGCGATCGCGCGCTCGATTCGCGACAGCGAGAAGATCCGGATGCGCTATCGCCTCGGCAACGATCCCGAGAAGACGATGAGCGTGCACACGATCCTGATCGGCAACGTTGGCCTTCTGCCCGGCAACGTGCTGCTGCTTCCGGATGCCGAGCCCGACGACGGACTCTTCGACATAGTGACGCTGCGTCCCGATGGGCTGGGCGGCTGGGTGCAAATCTGGTTGCGAATCGTGTGGGAGAACGGGGTGTTACACCGCAGTTCGGTGGGCCGTCGCCTCGCCGGACTCAATCGCGACGTGCGAACGTTGCGTTACCTGCGCGGCAGGCGGATCAGCGT
>JAYTXO010000224.1:0-1562 GCA_043742905.1 Microbacteriaceae bacterium
GTCCAGCGCGGCCCACAGGTGCAGCGAGGCGACCGAGCGGTGCGGCCGCGCGACACCACCCCGCCCAACCGCCGGACCCACGCGGCCTACCGTCCGGCCCGCATTCATCCCTTGCGTATCAACTGCAGTCATTCCGGTACCGATAGCAGGGTAACCACAACTGCTCACGTGAACGAGGCGCTCCAATGATCACAGCGCAGAGGGCTCTCGCCGCCGTAGCGGAACTCGCGGCCTCAAAGGACGGCGACCTGCTCCGGATCGTGCTGAACGCGTCGACCACCGGCGAGGCGCATCTGGCCATCGGCATCTTGGCCGAGCACGTCAACCATCGGACACTGGTCTCCGCCCTCAACGTCCGGGAGATGTTGCGCGAGATGCCGGCGAGCCCGTTCGCCATGCGGATCGACACCGAGATGCTGGTGCGTACCGCGGACATGACGATCGAGCGCGACTCGCTGCACAGGACGATCACCGATACGGACGGTGGCTACGAGATCGTCGTGCTCGCCGAGGGGAACCTGTGCTTCGAGCTGGTCGTGGTCGTGGACGGCAAGTCCGCCTTCGTCCGTCCGACAGACAAGGGCGAGAACTTCATCCACCAAGAGGCGCTCGAGTTGATACTGTCGCATGCATCGATGCTCGACGAGCTCGCATCAGTGGTCAAGGCCATGGGGATGGTGTTCAACCCGCGGTTCTACCTGTCGCTGGAAGACTGGACGCTCGAGTACGCCAAAGACGCCCTCGCCGATCTCAACCAGCTGTTCCATAACTAGAACGGCCCCGTATCCGGGTTCGGACCGATCCTCTCGCCACGGTCGAGGCTGTCGATCACGCGCATCTCCTCGCCCGAAAGCTCGAAATCGAAGACATCCGCATTCTCGCGGAGCCTCTCTGCGTGCACCGACTTCGGGATCGTCACCACGTCGTGTTGCAGGATCCACCTGATCGAGACCTGTGCCGCCGACTTGCCGTGCGCCGAGCCGATCTCGACGAGCTCCGGCATGTGGAAGACCCGCCCGCGCATGACCGGCGCCCATGCCTGCATCACGATCCCGTTGGCCGCGCACCACTCGCGCAGGTCGGGCTGTTGTAGCCCGGGGTGATGCTCGACTTGGTCGACCATCGGCATGACCGTGGCGTACGTCCGCATCTCTTCCAGATGATGCACCAGGTAGTTGCACACGCCGATCGCGCGCACGCGCCCGGAGGCGTACAGCTCCTCCATGGCGCGCCATGTCTCACGCATGTGCGGCGGCTGCGGCCAGTGCACGAGGTACAGGTCCAACACGTCCAGACCGAGCCTTTGCATGCTGCCGTCGAAGGCTGCCAAGGTGGTCTCGTAGCCCTGGTCGTCGTTCCAGACCTTGCTGGCGATGAACAGCTCCTCGCGAGGCACCCTGCTCGCCGCGACCGCACGGCCCACGCCTTCCTCGTTGCCGTAGATCCGCGCGGTGTCGATCCCGCGGTAGCCGATATCGAGCGCGGCCGCGACCTGGTCTTGGACCTCGAATCCGTCGGCAGCCTTGTACGTCCCCAGTCCAAGCCGGGGGATTGAGACACCG
>JAYTXO010000225.1:0-5434 GCA_043742905.1 Microbacteriaceae bacterium
TGGTTCGCCGACGACGGCGAGACGATTCTGCACTGGGATGAGCGGCCGACCGGTCAGCACATCGAACTCGGTATTGCTGAGGTCAACCTCGTCTCGCTGCTGGGCGAGCTCGGTGCGACCTGGAGCCGATGGGGCGAGCCGGTCTTCCCGATCGGCACGCTCTACGACCCATTTGTCACACGTGCCCTCGAGCCATGGTCCTTCGGGGTGTACGGCGGCGGACAGTCGATCCTGATCGGGACGCCATCCGGTGTGACGCTCGCGGCGGAAGGCGGGGCGCACCAGTCGATCATCTCTCCGTCGATCGGTATCGAACAGCCGGGCGTTGTGAGCTTCGAACCGGCCTTCGTGCAGGATTTTGAATGGTGCATGCTGGACGCCCTTTCGCGTCTGGGCCGGCCAGACGGGTCGTCGAGCTACTTCCGGCTGTCATCGCGGATGCTGGAGCAGACCATGGCCGCGATACCTCATGATCCCGCGGCCCGCGAGCGGCGCCGTCAACAGTCCGTCGCCGGCGGCTACGCGTTGCAGCGAGCCAGTCAGCCGGCCGTCACCCTGGTCGGGATGGGCGCGTTGGTGCCCGAAGTCCTCGCCAGCGCGGCGCGATTGACCGAGTTGGGTGTCGCCTGCGACGTGGTGTGCGTTACAAGTGCCGACCGGTTATACCGCTCAGCCCGCGCCCGACAGGGGCACGGTGATGGCGACGCGGCCGTCATTGAGCGGGTTCTCCCCGCGCATCGTGCGGTGCCAATGGTCACTGTGCTCGACGGCCACCCGCACTCGCTCGCGTTCCTCGCGACCGTTCGCAACGTCCCAAGTATCAACCTCGGCGTCACCGATTTTGGACAGACTGGCACCCTGCAAGAGCTGTACCGCGCGAACGAGATCGGACCGGATGCCATCGTCCACGCGGCGCTCGATCTGGTCGACCCGGCATAAGACGCGATTCACCCACCACTGATCACCATCTCAAAGGAGAGAAAGATGCCCGAGAACAAGGCAACCAATCAACCGGTAAACCCTCCCAAGCTGCACCACACCACCTTCACGACCCTGCGCATGGATCGAATGGTCGCCTGGTACGGACTGGTCTGCGGACTTCGCCCGGTCTTCCAAAGCGACGAGGCATCCTGGTTGACCAACGACGACGCCAACCACCGCATCGCGCTGCTCTCACCTCCCGGGCTTAAGCACCCGACTGACAAGGGCCACGAAACGGGGATCCACCACACCGCCTTCGAGTTCAGCACCTTCGACATGTGGCTGAACAACTACATCCGACTGCGCGACCACGACGTGCTGCCGTTCCTGATGCTCGACCACGGGATCACGATGTCGGTCTACTATCAGGATCCCGACGGCAACGGGGTGGAGATCCAGGTGGATGGCTTCGGCGACTGGGCGGACTCGAGCGAGTGGATCGCGAATGCCAAGGAGTTCGCCGAGAACCCCATCGGCACTTTCTTCGACGCCGAGAAGCTGGTCGTCGCTCGCGATTCGGGACTCACCTTTCACGAGATCCACGAGCGCACTCGTGCGGGCGAGTACCTGCCTGCCGTCATCCCCGAGGACATCTTCCTGCCCGAGGTGTGGTGATCGTGGGATCGTTCGTGATCGAGAACGCCCGGGTATTCGACGGTGAAGAGCTCAGCGCGGCCCGCACAGTGTTCGTCGTCGACGGCCTGATCTCGGAGGCATCTGGCCCGGATGCCGAGACCGTGGATGCCGCGGGCGCGGCTCTGCTGCCCGGACTCATCGATGGACATGTGCACGTCGACGACCCAGAGCAGGCGGCGACGCTCGCGCACTGGGGTGTCACGACCGCGCTCGACATGGGCGCGAAAGACCCGGCGGTGATCCGCGGCCTCCGCGGCGCGAGCCGGGTCGCCGAAGTGCGCACCGCGGGATACCCGGCGGGCCCGCCCACTGGCACGCACATCGCCCGACTTGGCTACCCGATCTCGATCGGCATCGCGACACCGGCCGAGGCTGCCGACTGGGTCGCAGCGCGCATCGCCGACGGCTCGGACTACCTCAAGGTGCTGCTCGAGCCAGCGATGCCTGGCCAGCCGGAACCGCTGACCGCCGACACCGCGACAGCTATTTCGACGGCTGCGCACGCCAAGGGCAAGAAGGTCATCGCGCACACGACTACGGGTGCGACGGCCGCAACCGCCGTGCGGGCCGGTGTTGACGCGATCACCCACACCCCGCTTGGCGAGGTGCTGAGCGACGAGTTGGTGCGCGAAATCGCCACCCGCGGAGTCGTCGCGATTCCCACTCTCTCGCTGATGAAAGCGATGGCAACCGACTGGCCTTTCCCCGTTCGTCCGCCCACCATCAACTTCGCCAACGCGCTCGCGTCGCTCGGCCGCCTCCACAGCTCGGGCGTCACTATCGTCGCGGGCACCGACTCGAACGCTGATCCGGCAACACCGGCTCGCCCTCCGCACGGGGAAGCGCTACACGGCGAGCTGGAACTGATGGTCGCGGCTGGCCTCTCGCCAGTCGAGTCGTTGCGCGCTGCCACGTCGATCGCCGCCGAGTTCTTCGGCCTCGTTGACCGCGGCGCCGTGACGCCTGGCCTTCGAGCCGATCTCCTGCTCGTCGACGGCGACCCGACCGCCGACATCACGGCGACGCGCGCCATCCGCGGTGTCTGGGTCGCGGGGGAGCGTGTGCGCTGACGATGTCTCTCATTCACACAGCCGTCCTGGTTGTCGGCGGAGGCCCGGTCGGGCTGACGACCGCGCTTGAGCTCGCCCATCACGGCGTCGCCTCGGTGGTGGTCGAGCCGCGGGAGTTGATCGAGCACGGTCGTCCTCGGGCGAAGACCACTTCGGCACGCTCCATGGAGTTGTTCCGCCGCACTGGCATCGCGGATGAGATCCGTCGCCGCGCGGGTGTCCCGCTGGGATGGTCGGATGAGATCCGCTTCTGCACCACGGCGACCGGCGCCGAGATCACCAGGATCACTGGCACCCTCGGGCTGGACCTGATCGACTCAGAGCTCACCTCCGAGGCGGCGCAACAGGTGACGCAGCCCGTCGTTGAGCAGGTGCTCCGGGATCGCCTCGCTGCCGATCCGCTCGTCACCCTCCTCCTCGGGTCGCGGGCGACCGCGGTCGATCTCGCGGGGGAACGCCCCCGCGTTGAGGTCAGCGACGCCAGTGGTCGCCTACAAGTGGTGGAAGCCGAGTACCTGGTCGGCGCCGACGGTTCGCGCAGTATCGTGCGCGACGCTCTCGGGGTCCGCTACGACGGCGCGCCGGGTGGTCGGCCCAACGTCAACATCACCTTCCGCTCACTGGAGCTCGCCGCCCTCCTGCCGGAGCGGCGTGCGATCCACCATTGGGTTCTGAACCCGGCCGCGCCGGGCGTCATCGGTCCGCTCGATCTGAACGGGACGTGGTGGGCGATCGCCACCGGAACCGAATCAATCGCTAACGACCAGGAGGCTATCGCGCTGATCCGCCAGCTTGTCGGCGCCGAGATCGACGTCGAGATCATCGCGACCGACCCGTGGCAGGCCCGACTCCTGATCGCGGATTCCTACGGCACCGGGCGGGCCTATCTGCTCGGCGACGCCGCACACCAAAATCCCCCGTGGGGCGGGCACGGCTTCAACACCGGGGTTGGGGACGCCGTCAACCTGGCATGGAAACTCGCGGCGGTGCTCGCCGGATGGGCTCCTCACGAACTGCTCGACAGCTACGAGGCGGAGCGCCGACCTGTTGCGCAGCAGACGATCGAGTTCGCGGCATCCAATATGCGGATGCTGTCGATCGACCTGAGCAACGACACCTTGATGGGCGACGGGGCAGAAGCTGCGGCGGCGCGAGTCGTCGCTGCCGCGGCGATCCAGGCAGGCAAGCGCGCCGAGTTCCACAGCCTCGGGCTCGTGCTCGGCTACGGGTACGGTCCCGAGGCCGCGGCGCAGGCACCGTCGGGCGACGTGTACCTGCCTCAGGCGCGGGCCGGTAATCGACTTCCGCATGCGCGGTCGCGGGAGGGGGCCTCGCTGTTCGATCTGCTCGGGCCGGAGTTCACGGTCATCGGCGAGGGTGAGCCCGCGCTGACCCTCATCGACGCGTTCGCGGAGCGCGGCGCCCCCGCTGTGCAGCTCGATGCCCGCCAGGCCGGGTTCTCTGCTGACCAAGTCCCGACCCTCGCCGTCGTGCGTCCCGATCAGCACCTCGCTTGGGTCGGCGACGCGACGGAGTTGAGCGCCGGTCCCACCGCGATCATCGAGGCCGCACTCCGCGGCTTCATGACGCCGGTACCTACCGGCACCTAGAGAGAGCATCCTTATGCGAATCGCCAATCTCAACGGCCGTGCGGCCCTCATATCCGACGGCCGCGCGCTCGATCTGGCCACGGCGTCCGGGGGGACCTTGCCGTCGGATCCCGCCGCGCTGTTCGCCGTCTGGGATGCAGTGGTGGCCTGGGCGGAGGGCAAAGACGCCGCGTCCGATCCGGCGTCGGTGCTCGTGCACACGGCGGACCTGGGCGCGCCTTCGCCGCGCCCGTCGCAGGTTTTCGGCATTGGACTCAACTACGCCGACCACGCGCGCGAGGCGGGGCTCGAACTCCCGTCGGCACCGGTGGTGTTCACCAAGTTCGCCTCGTCGCTTGCCGGCGCCGACATCGACGTGACTCTCCCAAGCGACACTGTCGACTGGGAGGCTGAGCTTGTTGTTATCGTCGGGCGCGGTGGGCGCGACATCCCGGCCGCCAATGCGGCTGCGCACATCGCGGGATACACAGTTGGTCAGGATCTGTCCGAGCGCACGGTTCAATGGCAGGGCTCTCCGGCCCAGTTCAGCATGGGGAAGTCGTTCGAGTCATTCGCTCCCACTGGGCCGGCGCTCGTGACCGCTGATGAGCTTGATCCCGAGAACCTCCGGATCACGACGACCATTCACACCGGCAGCGAGGCGACAACGGTGCAGGACGGTCGCACCGACCAACTGATCTTCGGCATCCCTGAACTCATCGCGCGTCTGTCACAAACAGTCGAATTGCGACCGGGGGACCTCATCTTCACGGGCACCCCGCACGGGGTCGGCGCGGCGATGGATCCGCCGCGCTTCCTGCAGGACGGCGATCGCGTTGTCACCCAGATCGAGGGGATCGGCACGATCGAGCAGCGTTTCCACGCGCGCGACTGACGACGGGCGACGGGCGACGAGAAGCGACCATGGACAAGACCATCGCGACCGCGGACGAGGCGATCGCCGACATCCCGGATGGGGCTTCGCTCGCCGTTGGGGGATTCGGCTTGGTCGGAGTGCCGATGACGCTGATCCGAGCGCTGTTGGCCCGTGGAACGTCAAAGCTCTCGGTCGTGTCGAACAACTGCGGCGTCGACGGCTGGGGCCTCGGCCTGCTGGTCGACGCGCGCCGCATCCGACGAGTCACCGCCTCTTATATC
>JAYTXO010000226.1:0-1594 GCA_043742905.1 Microbacteriaceae bacterium
TGCGACTTGGGGCTGGAGTTGGCGCGGGCCACGTTGTACGGGGTCATGAGGCCGATGACGTCGTAAATCTGGAAAGGGCCGGAGGGTGATCCGGTCGCAATGCGCCAGGTCTTGTCGATCGTCGCGGGGTCGGCGATTCCGTCGACGAGGAGTTCGCCGGCGGCGTTGAGGAAAGGGACCAGCAAGGAGTTGAGCACATAGCCAGCCTTCTCCTTCTTGATTTCGATTGGGACCATGCCGATGTCGCCCGCGAACTCGACCACGGTGTCGTAGACAACCAGGTCAGTCTTCGAAGTTCCCATCACCTCGGCCACGTTGTACTTCCACACCTCGTTCGCGAAGTGCAGGGCAAGAAAGCGCTCGGGGCGACCGGTGGCATCCATCAGCTTGCTTGGCAGCAGGGTGGAAGAGTTGGTGGCGAAGATCGTCTCCTCGGGCGCGACCGCGCCGAGCTTCGAATAGGTGTCGAGCTTGATTTGCAGCTGCTCGGGCACGGCCTCAATGACCAGGTCGGCGTTGTTGGCCGCGTCGCCCAAATCAGACGAATACCGGATGCGACCCAGTGCGTCTTCAGCCTTGCCCGCGGCAGCACCGTCGAAATCTTCGCGGATGTAGCGGTCGGCCAGCGCGCGGAATCGCAGCTTCGCGGCCTTCAGCACCTCCTCGCTAATGTCGTACGCGACGACCTCGAAGCCGCTGAACGCGGTCTGATAGGCGATCTGGGAGCCGAGAACGCCGGTTCCCAACACGGTGATGTTCCTGAGTCGAGTCATGAGTACATGCTCGCGTTTCGGCGAGGGTCGCGCCAGGGTCGAACGGCCCCTAGTACCAGAAGCTCAGCCAGGGGGCACGCGCCGTTCGCAGGAGTGCGTCGGCAGCGACCGCTGATCCGGCGGACAGTTCGGTGACGCGACCGGCGTCAAGCAGGGTCGTGACGGGGACGCCGCCCAGGTAGATCGCGGCGAGCTCGTTGGCGGTCATGGCGAGGGCGGGGGCGGCATCCGGGACCGCGTCGATCGCGTCCAGGCGAATGACGGATGCTCGCAGGACGCCGCCGACAGGCTCAACCACCAGGTGCCACAGGCCTTCGGCGAAGCCGAGCGAGTCAGTCACCGAGAAAACCAACTCTCCTGCGGCCAGATAGCCGCGGGCCTCAAAGGCCGCGGTGACGTCGAGCACACGCAGATACTGGTGCTCAGTGGTATCGACTTTCGCTGCGCGGAAGTCCGCGATCTGCCAGCGCACCGGCTCGTCCGCGCGGCGCAGCCCGGCCTTGACCTCCGTCGTGAGATCGAGTTCGAGAAGGAAACGCCAAAGGGCAGCCGCGGCATCCGGGGTCTCCGTCACCAGATATTCCAGGCGCACGGTGTGTTGCGCGAATTCGATGTCGCCGCCGGTCATGCGGTAGAGGAGGGCACCACGGGTCTCGCCGGCCAGGTCGGTGAAGTGCACGGCACGCACTGCCTTCGAGCGGGCCTCATCGGAGTGCTTCAGGCCAGCGATCTGGTCCCAGCGCAGCTCCCAGATCGGGATCTCGCCGGGGCTCTGTAGGCGGGTACGGTCGTGCAGGGCGGCGGCCTCCGCTCGCCACCGC
>JAYTXO010000227.1:0-5181 GCA_043742905.1 Microbacteriaceae bacterium
CGGTCTCAGCATTCGTTGCTGAGGCGGTCTACACGAACGTCGTCAACCCCAACGGCAGTTGGGCCATCAATGTCACGGGACTCCCGCAGGCCATCACGGGCGCGAACGCTAGCGTCACTCAGAAGGTCCTACTGGGCAACGGAAGCTTGGTTGTGCTCCTCGGGCCGCTGTCGCTCGACGTGAACTCCCTCGGCCTGCACGTGATTTTGCTGAACTGATCAACTTTTTCGAGAATCGGCGGAGATAGCTGAGACCCCCGGCGGCGCAGCTACGCCGAAACGGGAGTCAAAACCAAATCCGATGACGGCAGCCCCGGATTACCGCGCAGGATCGCGGCCTTCACCTCGGAGATCGCTTTCGTGACCTCGATGCCGCGCGGGCAGGCTTCGGAGCAGTTGAATGTGGTGCGGCAGCGCCACACGCCCTCCTTATCATTCAGGATGTCGAGGCGTACCTGGCTGCCTTCGTCACGGCTGTCGAAGATGAAGCGGTGTGCGTTCACGATCGCGGCCGGACCGAAGTACTGGCCGTCGGTCCAGAACACGGGGCAACTGGATGTGCACGCAGCGCACAGGATGCACTTGGTCGTGTCGTCGAAAACGGCACGCTGAGCGACCGACTGGATGCGCTCCTTGTCGGGCTTGTCGCTCGCGATCAGGAACGGCTGGATCGCGCGGTAGGACTCGAAGAACGGCTCCATGTCGACGATGAGATCCTTCTCGAGCGGCAGGCCCTTGATCGCCTCAACGTAGATTGGCTGGCTGATGTCGAGATCTTTGATCAGGGTCTTGCAGGCGAGCCGGTTGCGACCGTTGATGCGCATCGCGTCCGAGCCACAGATGCCGTGGGCGCAGCTGCGACGGAAGGTGAGCGAACCGTCCTGTTCCCACTTGATCTTGTGGAGCGCGTCGAGCACGCGATCGGACGGGTACATCTGCACGTCGAAGTCCTCCCAGTGTGGCTCGGCATCCACCTCGGGGTCGAAGCGCCGGATGATCAGCGTGACAGTGAAGGCCTGGATCGACTCCTCGGGGACCCCTGCCGATGATTCCTCTGCGACTGCAATATCCGACATCAGTACTTCCTCTCCTGTTGCGGGAACAGCCTGGTGCAGCGCGTCAATACTTCCGCTCCATTGGCTGGTAGTTCGTGATGACGACCGGTTTCCAGCCGATCGAGATGTGGTCTGCGGCATCCGCTGAGTGCGGATCGCCGGTCAGGTAGGCCATCGTGTGTTTCATGTAACCGGCATCGTCCCGCTTGGGGTAGTCGTCGCGCTGGTGGCCGCCCCGGCTCTCTTTGCGGTTGCGCGCCGAGTACACGACGACCTCCGCGAGGTCGAGTAGGAAGCCCAGCTCGATCGCCTCGAGCAGGTCGGTGTTGTAGCGGCGGCCCTTGTCTTGGATCGACACGTTCTTGTAGCGGCCGCGCAGCTCGTGGATCGTCTCGGTCACCCTCGCGAGTGACTCGTCGGTGCGAAACACCTGGGCGTTCTTGTCCATCTGATCCTGCAACTCTTTACGGAGCACGGCGATCCGCTCGGTGCCGTTCGAGTTGCGAAGCTCCTCGACCAAGCCGAGCACGAAGCCAGCCGGATTGACGGGCACGGGCACGAAATCCGCGGTCTTGGAGTAGTCGGCCGCGTTGTTACCCGCGCGCTTACCGAACACGTTGATGTCGAGCAGCGAGTTGGTGCCCAGCCTGTTCGAGCCGTGTACCGAGACGCAGGCGCACTCGCCGGCGGCGTACAGGCCGGGTACGACTGTGTCGTTGTCGCTCAGCACCTCGGCCTTGACGTTGGTCGGGATGCCGCCCATCGCGTAGTGCGCGGTCGGCATGACGGGAACCGGGGTCGTCACGGGGTCGACGCCAAGGTAGGTGCGCGCGAACTCGGTGATATCCGGGAGCTTGGTCTCGAGCACCTCGGCACCGAGGTGGGTGCAGTCGAGCAGCACATAGTCCTTGTGCGGACCGGCCCCTCGGCCCTCAGCCACTTCCATGACCATGCACCGCGAGATGATGTCACGAGGCGCAAGGTCTTTGATAGTGGGGGCGTAACGCTCCATGAAGCGCTCGCCGCTGGAGTTGCGCAGGATCGCGCCCTCGCCACGGGCGCCCTCGGTCAAGAGAATGCCGAGCCCCGCCAGCCCAGTGGGGTGGAACTGGAAGAACTCCATGTCTTCGAGCGGCAGACCCTTGCGCCAGATGATGCCGACGCCGTCGCCGGTGAGGGTGTGGGCGTTCGAGGTGGTCTTGTAGATCTTGCCGAAGCCGCCAGTCGCGAAGATAATCGCCTTTGCCTGGAAGACGTGGATTTCGCCGGTCGCCAGCTCATAGGCGACGATCGCCGAGGGGCGGTCCTTGCCCTTGACCTTCGTCATCACGATGTCGAGGGCGTAGTACTCGTTGAAGAAGTTGACACCGAGCCGCACACAGTTCTGGAACAGTGTCTGCAGGATCATGTGGCCGGTGCGGTCTGCGGCGTAGCAGGCCCGACGAACGGGGGCCTTGCCGTGATCGCGGGTGTGACCACCGAAGCGTCGCTGGTCGATCTTGCCGTCGGGCGTGCGGTTGAAGGGGAGGCCCATGTTCTCGAGGTCGAGTACCACGTCGATGGCCTCCTTCGCCAAAATCTCCGCGGCATCCTGGTCAACCAGGTAGTCACCGCCCTTGACGGTGTCGAAGGTGTGCCACTCCCAGTTGTCCTCTTCCACGTTGGCCAGCGCTGCGGCCATGCCACCCTGCGCCGCGCCCGTGTGAGAACGGGTCGGGTAAAGCTTGGTGATGACGGCGGTGTTGACCTTCGGCCCGGCCTCGATGGCAGCGCGCATGCCCGCTCCGCCTGCGCCAACGATCACGACATCGAACTGGTGGTAATGAACGCCATCGATAACGGCGCCATCCTCGAACTCCATCACCGCTGTGTCGCTCACATCTGTGTCGCTCATATCTGGGCCGCTTGCATCTGTATCGATCGGGGATACCGCGGACTTGCGGGCGGCGGACTTTTCGGCGGTTGTTTCGGTGCTCACTAAGTTCAAACTCACTTCGAGGAGGCCGGGCAGAAGCTCGGGAGGAGGTTAGCGGGGGCGCCAGCGGGGCAGGGTTCGAAAGTGGTCAGCGTCAGGGTGCCGAGCACAATCAGGATGACGACGGCGCCGAGCACAAGCCCGAGAAGTACCAGCCGACTGCGGCCGTGCGCGTAGTCGTTGATGATCGTGCGCATGCCGTTGCCGCCGTGGATCAGGGCAAGCCAGAGCATCAGCACATCCCAAACCTGCCAGAACGGGCTTGCCCACTTGCCGGCGACGAAGGCGAAGTCGACCTGCCTGACCCCGGTGCCAAGAAACAGGTTGACGAAGAGGTGGCCGAAGATCAACACGACGAGCAAGATGCCCGAGGCGCGCATGTACAGCCAGCCCCACTTCTCCCAGTTGACCCTGCGGGATTTCGCACGGGGAGCGGTATGCGGGCTGCGGGGAGCTTCGATGGTGGTCATGGTCAGCCCGCCGTTCCTGAGAAGAAGATATGGATGATCTGACGCGGCACGAAGCCGGCGAGCAACACGATCCAGAGGCCGATAACGACCCAGAACAGCAGACGCTGGTGCCGGGTGCCGACGCTCCAGAAATCGATCAGGATGATCCGGAGCCCATTGAGTGCGTGCAGCCCGATCGCGGCGACGAGCGCGATCTCGCCGAGCCCGAGCAGAGGGGTCTTGTAGGCGTTGATGACCGAGTTGTAGGCCTCGGGGCTGATGCGCACGAGGGTCGTGTCGAGCACGTGCACCAGAAGAAAGAAGAAGATCGCGACACCGGTGATGCGGTGTAACACCCACGACCACATGCCTTCACGGCCTCGGTAAAGCGTTCCAGCCGGTCGCTTCGGGCCACGGATCTTGCGGGCGGCGACAGCTCCTGACCGTGCGGTCTGGGTCGACACGGGGACTCCTCCTTGTAGCACGTCGCGGCGACGGGTGGCACGTCGATCGCTTCCTGGGTAAGACACATTTAGTCTAAGCCTGCCGCACGGACCGTGCTGTCACGGGCGGCTGCGCTTCATCTTGACACCGAGATAGCGGTGGCGCGGTCGGTAGGCTCACGGCATGAGCAAGGGCGTCGCGGGTCTCGATCGGTTCTACAGCATCATCCCAGCAGGGGGGATCGGATCCCGCCTGTGGCCGCTGTCGCGCGCCGACGCCCCGAAGTTTCTGCACGATCTCACCGGATCTGGCAGCTCACTGCTCCGGGCGACCTGGGATCGGCTCGCGCCCCTCTCCGGTCCCGACCGCGTCATGGTGGTCACCGGGCGTGCGCATCGCGCCGCCGTCGAGGCACAACTGCCCGAGCTGATCGACGCCAACGTCGTTCTCGAGAGCGAGCCCAAGGACTCGACCGCCGCGATCGGGCTTGCCGCCGCGATCCTGCGTCGCCGCGAGCCGGACGTGATCGTCGGAGCGTTCGCCGCCGATCATGTCATTTCCGACGTTCGGGCGTTCCGCCGAGCGGTCGTACAGGCCGTCGCCGTCGCCGATGCGGGCTACATCGCGACCATCGGGATCACCCCGACCGAGGCGGCCATCGGATTCGGCTACATCGAATGCGGAGATGCTCTCGTGATCGATGGGGCACCAGATGCACTTGCGGTGGATCACTTCGTCGAGAAACCCGATCTGGCGACTGCCAAAAAGTTCCTCAAAAGCGAGAAGCACCTCTGGAACGCCGGCATGTTCGTCGCGCGCGCCGACGTGCTGTTGGCCCAGATCGGCGAATCCGATCCGCAGCTGCTGGCTGGCCTCGAAGAGCTCGCAGAGGCCTGGGACGACCCGGCGACTCGTGGTCCGGTCGTTGACAAGGTGTGGCCGGGTCTGACCAAAATCGCCATCGACTACACCGTCGCCGAGCCCGCAGCCGCTGGCGGACGACTCGCGGTCGTCCCGGGCACCTTCGACTGGGATGATGTCGGCGACTTCGCCTCGATCGCCAAGCTGCATTCGGGCGGCCGCAGCTCCGATCTCGCCATCCTCGGCGAGAACGCCCGCGTGCTGGCGGATTCCTCGAGCGGAATCGTGGTCAGCCAAACCAACCGCATCATCTCGTTGATCGGCGTGCGAGACATCGTGGTTGTCGACACCCCCGATGCCCTCCTCGTGACAACGAGTCAGAACGCCCAGCGGGTGAA
>JAYTXO010000228.1:0-1866 GCA_043742905.1 Microbacteriaceae bacterium
TGCAGGATGCCACGCTGCCGAAAGCCCACGCAAACGACGGGCGGAGGGGGCCGCGAGTTGCTGGTGTGCGCGGGAGCCGCACCCCTGGGGGTGCAGATCGCAATTGCGAAATTCGGCGGACCTATCAGAGGGCGAGCCGGGGCACGTGGGTGCCTACTGCGCAGAGTGGAAGAATCCGCTAGCCCCAATTATTCGTGAACGGTAGTGAACACGAAGACCTCCGTGTGGTAGAAAGGTCTTGTTCAGGGAACTTTCTTCCGACACCGGAGGTCTTCGCGTGCACCACTCTACCACGACACCCTGTCTGTTGTTCCCGGATCTTTTCGACCGGCCGCTGACCGCCACCTTCGACGTCCCCAACGCCAGCTCGGACGGCGGCGCGGTGCTTCTCAAGGCCGCGGATCGTCGCCTCGGCCTGATCTCGCGACTGGCTGGCGCGCTGGTTGATGAGCGGCAGCCCGGCAAGGTCCGCCACGCCCTGAGCGACCTGCTCGGCCAGCGGATCTACGGCTTGGCGCTCGGCTACGAGGATGCCAATGACGCCGCGCGGCTCGCCGACGATCCGCTCCACAAGCTGCTGCTCGACCGGGACCCGATCCACGGCGACGCGCTGGCCTCGCAGCCCACGCTGTCGCGGTTCGAGAACGACGTCACACGGGGCGAGCTCAAGGCCATGGGCGAGGCGCTGTTCGAGACCGTGATCGAGCGGCACCGCAAGCGCCGGCGCAAGGTGCGGCGGATCACCGTCGACCTGGACGTCACCGACGATCCAACGCACGGCGCGCAGCAGCTGGCGTTCTTCAATGGCTTCTACGGCAGCTGGTGCTACCTGCCGATGCTGGCGTTCCTGACCTTCGACCGCGAGCGCGAGCAGTACCTGTGTGCGGCCGTGCTGCGGCCGGGCAATGCGCCCACGCAGGCCGGCGCGCTCACGCTCTTGAAGCGTATCGTCGACCGGCTGCAGGAGCGCTTCCCGCGGGCCCGCATCCGCGTGCGGCTCGATGGTGGCTTCGCCGCGCCGGAGCTGTTCGAGTTCTGCGACATCGTCGGCATCGAATACGTGGTCGCGATGGCCAAGAACCAGGTCCTCGAGCGGCAGGTCGACCTCGACATGATCGTCGCCAGGGTCTTCAGCGAGGCCACGGGCAAGACAGAGCACGTGTACACCGACTTCGCCTATGCCGCCGGCACGTGGGATCGCCCGCGCCGCGTCGTGTGCAAGGCCGAGGTGGTCCGGCTCGCGGACCGGGAGCCGAAGCTCAACGCCCGCTTCGTCGTCACCAACCTGCCGGGCAAGGCCCGGCGGGTCTACGAGCGCATCTACTGCCAGCGCGGCGAGGTCGAGAACCGGATCAAGGAGCTGTTCGATGTCGCGCTCGACCGCACGAGCTGCTCGCGCTTCCTCGCCAACCAGCTCCGCGTGCTGCTCGCCGCCGCGGCCTACGTGCTGCTGCAGGAACTGCGCCTGGCCGCGCGCGGCACCGCCTGGGCGCGAGCGCAGGTGAACACGCTGCGGCTCGAGCTGCTCAAGATCGGCGTGCAGGTGATCGCCTCGGTGCGTCGGCTCGTGCTGCGCCTGCCAGCCGCGTTCCCGTACCGCGACGGCTGGCACGCGCTGGCGCTCAGGAGTGGCGCGGTTCCCGGCTGAGAGCTGTCGCAGCACCAGCATCCTCACGTCGTTGACGAGCGCTACGAGCGGAGCATGCCCAAAACGCAGCTTCGCTGCGGCGGTCGCAGCCGATCGTCGCCGCAGACGGCGCCTTCACCCGCGGAACGCGACTCCCTGAAGCACTCGGACCCACACCACCCTCGTTCAGGTCGCCTGAGGCGTGTCGCCATCGACTTCACGAATAGGTCCGGCTAGCA
>JAYTXO010000229.1:0-9677 GCA_043742905.1 Microbacteriaceae bacterium
GCACTCCGGTTGTGTAGGACCGTCCTACACAACCGGAGTGCGCCAGCGGTGCGGCCGCCGACCCGGCGAAAATTCAGGACAGGTCGGCGAGACCAGGTCACTCCGGACGAACGCGGCAGGTTCATCCTGAATCCTCGACATCGACTGGTCGACGAGGCGCCCGAAAACACCGTGCGCTCCGGAATGCCAGCGACGTGCTACTTCGCGTCGCCGAAGATCTCCTTCTCCATGGCGTCGTAGCCCTCCACCTCGGGATCGCGGTGCAGACCGCCGCTGAGCGCGTACTCCTCCTCGGGGGCGAGCACGAGTCGCGTGCGACCGTAGAGGGCGAAAGCGATCAGCCCGATGATGTAGACGACGGCGATCGCGGCGATCGCGATCTGATAGCCCGGGTTGAAGAGGAATGCGATGAAGATCGCCAGCGAGATGATCCCGGCAACGACCGCTCCCGCGACCCCGGTTGGGCTCTTGTACGGACGCACCGCGTTCCGAAAGCGACGACGCAGCACCACGAACGCGATCATCTGCATGAGGTAGGAGACGACGGCGCCCCAGATGGCGATGTTGAGCTCGATCGCTCCGGCGATGCCGCCCGCGCCCTTGCTGGCCGCGGTGATCGCGTCAACGACCACGAGGAGCACGAAGCCGATCACGGCACCCACGATCAGTGCGGTGAGCGGGGTCTGCTTCTTGCCGGTGATGGAGAGGAACTGCGGGTAGTAGCCAGCGCGTGAAAGCGAGTACAGGTTCCGGCCGTATGCGTACATGATCCCCTGCAGCGAAGCCAGCAGTCCGACGAGAGCGAAAAGCGCCAACACGCCATCGAGTCCCTTCGGGACCATCTTGGCGAAGCCGTCGACGAGCGGCTGACCCGAGGCCTGGGTCGCGGCGAGCCCGAGCACCCCCGTGTTGACAATGAACACGCCGATCGCGCACACCGAGAGGGTGATGAGCGCGATGATGCCCGCTTTGGGGATAATTTTCGCCGGGTTATGTGTCTCTTCCGAGGCGAGCGGCAACTCCTCGATGCCGAGGAAGAACCACATCGCGAACGGGATGACCGCGAAAATCGGGAGGAAGCCGTGGGGGAGCAGTTCGCTCTGCCCGGCATCCGGCTTCTTGTCGAGCAGGTTTGCCGGGTCGAAACCACCGCTGGCGATCGCGACGATCACGAAGACAGCCAGGATCGCGATCGAGAGGATAGAGACCACAATCGCGAGTCGGAACCCGATCTCGGCGCCCAGCCAGTTCACCAGAACGAAAGCGGCGTACAGGAGCGCGTAGGCCAACCATCCCGGCAGCTGGAATCCGAAGAAGGCGTTCAGCGCGAAGTTGAGGTAGCTCGCCGAGAAGAACACGACGACCGCAGTGGTGACCACGTATTCGATCGACTCGGCCAGGCCGGTAATAAACCCACCCCATGGCCCCATGGCCGCCCGGGCGAAGGAGTACGCGCCGCCGGTGTGCGGCATCGCCGCAGCCATTTCGCCGATCGAGAAGTACATGGTGAAGTACATGACGATGACGACGACGACCGCGATGGCCATGCCGCCGAAGCCTGCTGTCGCGGTTCCGAGGTTCCAGCCGGAGAACTCACCCGAGATGACGGCAGCAACGCCGAGGCCCCAGATCCCCCAGAGGCCAGCACTGCGCTTCAGGGTGCGCTTCTCGAAGTAGCCGGCGCCGACATCCTTGTACTGGGCGCCACCGACCGTTTTGGTTTCACTCATGGGGGGAGAATCCTTTCGATGTTTGTCCGAGAATGGCCGCCATTGGTACCCGTTGTCTACCTTTGGATGTAACAGACATGTGAATCGTTCTGATGCGGGACCTCGTAGTAATGGTGTGTAATGGTCGGATCCCACCCGTTTCGCCCCTCGATCGACTGCAGGAGATGCCATGGCTGTCAAGAGCGGAAACCTCACGATCGACGAACTCGGCGCGCTCATCGAGAAGCGCGAGATCGACACCGTGATCGTTGCGTTCTGCGACATGCAGGGCCGGCTGGTCGGCAAGCGCTCCTCCGCTCGCCTGTTCCAGGAAGACATCGCCGCCCATGGCGCAGAGGCCTGCAACTACCTGCTCGCGGTCGACGTTGAGATGAATACCGTCGATGGCTACCCGATCTCGAGCTGGGAGACCGGCTACGGCGACATGGTGCTGAAGCCTGACCTCGACACGCTGCGCGTCATCCCGTGGCTTCCGGGGACGGCGCTCGTGATGGCTGACCTGAACAAGATGGACGGCAGCCCCGTGCCGCAGTCGCCCCGCGACATCCTCAAGACCCAGATCGCCCGCCTGGACGCGCGCGGCCTCGTGCCCTTCGTCGGCACCGAGCTAGAGTTCATCGTCTTCGAGAACACCTATCGGGATGCCTGGGCGAAGAAATACGACGGCCTCACCCCGGCGAGCGACTACAACATCGACTACGCGCTGCTCGCTTCGACCCGCATGGAGCCGCTGTTGCGTGACATCCGCAACGGCATGGATGGTGCTGGCATGTACTGCGAGGGTGTGAAGGGCGAGTGCAATCTCGGTCAGCAGGAGATCGCCTTCCGCTACACGGAGGCGCTCGCCACCTGTGACAACCATGCGATCTACAAGAACGGGGCCAAGGAGATCGCCGGCCAACACGGTCAGGCCTTGACCTTCATGGCCAAGTTCAACGAGCGCGAGGGCAATAGCTGCCACATTCACCTCTCGGTGCGCGGAACGGACGGCGAAGCGGTGATGGCGGGCGACGGCCCGTATGGATTCTCGAAGCTCATGGAGCACTGGATTGCGGGCCTCATCGCGACGACCCGCGAGTTGAGCCTGTTCTTCGCCCCGAACATCAACTCATATAAGCGCTACGTGGAGGGCAGCTTCGCACCGACCGCGATCGCCTGGGGGGTCGACAACCGCACCTGCGCGCTGCGCGTGGTCGGTCACGGCCAGGGCCTCCGGGTCGAAAACCGGGTGCCCGGCGGTGACGTCAATCAGTACCTGGCGGTTGCCGCGCTGATCGCCGGCGGCCTCCACGGCATCGAGAACGAGCTCGAGTTGGAGCCGATCTTCGAGGGCAATGCCTACGACTCCGAAGCCCCGCGCTTGCCCACGAACCTTCGCGATGCCGCGGAGCTGTTCGCGCACTCTGCGGTCGCGCAGGAGGCCTTCGGTCCCGAGGTCATCGAGCACTACCTGAACAACGCGCGCATCGAGCTGAAGGCTTTCGATGCGGCCATCACTGACTGGGAGCGCGTTCGTGGCTTCGAACGATTCTGACTCCCGGTCGAGAAGTCCGCAAAGCGGACGTGTCGAGACCTCGACACGCGCCTCCGGTGCTCTTCAACCGGCACGTCGTCCTGTCATCGGTCTCACCACGTACTTGCAGCGCGCTCAGACCGGCGTGTGGGATGTGCAGGCGGCGTTCCTGCCCGAGGTGTACTTTGCGGCGGTCGAGCGCGCGGGCGGAATCCCGGTGCTGCTGCCGCCGCAGCCGCTCGACGGCGGGGTGGCGGAGCAGGTCATGGCGCGGCTCGACGGGTTGATCATCGCCGGCGGTCTCGACGTCGAGGCGAGCCGGTACGGGGCGGACGCGCACCCGATGGCGGACCCGCCGAGTCGACTCCGCGACGACTGGGATGACGCGCTCCTGACGGCCGCGATCGGCGCCGAGGTGCCGTTCCTGGCGATCTGCCGCGGCATCCAGGTGCTGAATGTCAACCGCGGCGGCACGCTGCATCAGCACCTGCCCGAGGTGATCGGGGACGACCGTTACACCGGAGCGAACGGGGTCTTCAAAACCAACCAGGTCGAGGTGGAGCGCGGATCGCAGATCGCGGCGATCATCGGCGCCGGTCCCCATGAGGTGCAGAGCTACCACCACCAGGCCATCGAAGCACTCGGGGAAGGGCTGCTGGTCACGGCCCACTCGGGCGGCGGGGTCGTGCAGGCCGTCGAGCTCGATGGCGTGCCGTTCGGTGTTGGGGTGCAGTGGCATCCGGAGCAGGATGCCGACGAGGACGCCCGCCTGTTCGAGAGCCTTGTTGACGCGGCCCGTGCGTACGCGCTGATCGAGCGTGTCGAGATCCAGCGTGTCGAGATCGGGGAGAGCCGGTCATGAGCGGGGTTTCGACAGGCTCAACCAGCGAGACGACCACCCTGATCAACCCGGCCGACGAGACGGTGATTCGCGAGGTGGCACACACCACGCTCGACGAGGTCGACGCGGCCGTCCGGCGTGCGGTCGCGGCGCAGACGCGCTGGGCGGCGTTGGCTCCCGCCGATCGGGCTCGCGCGCTTCGGAGGTTCGCCGCCGCCGTCGACACGGCGGTCGAGGAGCTCGCCGCTCTCGAGGTGCTGAACTCCGGGCATCCGATTGGCTCGGCTCGCTGGGAAGCCGGTCACGTGCGCGACGTGCTCGACTATTACGCGGGGGCACCCGAGCGCATGCTCGGTCAGCAGATCCCGGTGGCGGGCGGCATCGACGTGACCTTCCACGAACCGCTTGGCGTCGTTGGCGTGATCGTGCCCTGGAACTTCCCGATGACGATCGCCTCATGGGGCTTTGCTCCTGCGCTCGCCGCGGGCAATGCGGTGCTGCTGAAGCCTGCAGATTGGACCCCCCTCACCGCAATCCGGCTCGGCGAACTCGCCCTCGAGTCCGGTTTGCCTGAGAGTCTCTTCCAGGTACTGCCCGGCCGTGGCTCGGTGGTCGGCGAGCGCTTCGTCACCCACGAGCAGGTGCGCAAGATCGTCTTCACCGGGTCGACCGCAGTGGGCAAGCAGGTGGCCGCCGGATGCGCGGCGCAGGTCAAACCGGTCACCCTCGAGCTCGGCGGCAAGAGCGCCAACGTCATTTTTGCGGACTCCGACCTGGAGCGAGCCGCCGTCGCCGCACCGGGCGCGGTGTTCGACAACGCCGGGCAGGACTGCTGCGCGCGCAGTCGGATTCTGGTCGAGCGGAGTGTGTTCGATCGCTTCCTGGAGTTGCTTGAGCCTGCCGTCAAGGCGGTGAAGGTCGGTCTGCCGGGGGAGGAGTCCACCGAGATGGGTCCACTCGTCTCGAAGGCGCACTTCGAGTCGGTCGAGTCGTTCTTGGGCGACGGGACCCCGGTCGCTTTCAGCGGCTCCGCCCCGAGCGGCCCCGGCTACTGGATGGCCCCGACCGTGTTGCTGCCCGAGTCGAGCCGCGCGCGCGTCGCCGTCGATGAGATATTCGGACCGGTGGTCAGTGTGCTCCCCTTCGACGACGAGGGGGACGCCATCCGGCTTGCGAACGACAGCGTGTACGGCCTCTCGGGCTCAATCTGGACCAAGGACCTGGGGCGCGCCATCCGTGTCAGCCGGGCCATCGAGTCGGGCACGCTCTCGGTTAACTCGCACTCCTCGGTGCGCTACACGACCCCGTTCGGCGGGGCTAAGCAGAGCGGCCTCGGGCGCGAACTGGGCCCGGATGCCGCCCTCGCCTTCACCGACACCAAGAACGTCTTCTTCGCCAGCTAGGAGCACAGCACCCATGCCCATCGACAAGATCGACCTCACTCAACGCCTCGCCGGCAAGGTAGCCGTCATTACCGGCGGATCGGGCGGTATCGGCTTTGCAACCGCGAGACGCTTCGCCGCGGAGGGCGCGAAGGTCGTGATCGGGGATCTCGATCCGACGCTTGGCGAGGCGGCGGCCGCCGAGGTCGATGGCCTCTTCATCCGGGCCGACGTCACCGACAAGGCGCAGGTGGACCACCTGTTCGACACCGCCGCGTCCACCTACGGCTCCGTCGACATCGCCTTCAACAACGCGGGAATCTCACCGCCGGACGACGACTCGATCGAGACCACCGAGCTCGACGCCTGGGATCGAGTGCAGCTCGTGAACCTCACGAGCGTTTACCTCTGCTCCCGGGCGGCGCTTCGGCACATGGTTCCGGCGGGCAAAGGCTCGATCATCAACACAGCGTCGTTCGTGGCGGTGCTCGGCTCGGCCACCTCGCAGATCTCGTACACGGCGTCCAAGGGCGGCGTGCTCGCCATGACCCGTGAGCTCGGCGTGCAGTTCGCGCGGCAAGGCATCCGTGTCAACGCTCTCTGCCCGGGGCCGGTGAACACGCAACTGCTCAAAGAGCTGTTCGCGAAGGACCCGGAGCGCGCGGCGCGGCGCCTCATCCACGTGCCGGTGGGACGCTTCGCCGAGCCGGAGGAGCTCGCCGCCGCGGTGGCTTTCCTCGCCAGCGACGACGCCAGCTTCATCACGGCGTCGACCTTCATGGTCGACGGCGGGATCAGCGCGGCATATGTCACCCCGCTCTGATCCGCCTGACGGTCCCGCCGACGCTGAAACGGTGCACGGATCTCTCGTTGACGACGCCGTCTACCGTCCGGTTCGCAGCGGCAACTCTCTCGAGGACACCGTCGCGCGCCTGATGCAGACCATCCGCCTCGGCGTGGTTGCCCCCGGCCAAGCGCTCCCCTCCGAGCGCGAGCTCGCGCTGCGCTTCTCGGTCAGCCGGGACACCGTGCGGGAGGCGATTCGAGAGTTGGCACACGCCGGCTACCTGACGTCCCGCCGCGGCCGCTACGGTGGCACCTTCGTCGCCGATCCGCTGCCGATTCCACCTGCCAGCCCCGCGACGATGCCCACGGGCGCCGAGCTGGACGACATTCTCGGCTTGCGCGATATCCTCGAGGTCGGGGCGGCTCGGGCGGCCGCTGCGCGCAGCCTGGACGCGGCGGAACGTAAGGCGCTGTGGACGCGACTGCGAGAGGTCGCGGCATCCGGGACCGCAGACTACCGTCGCCTGGATTCGCGGCTACACCTCACGATCGCCGAGGTGGTGGCCGTGCCATCGCTCGTGACCCTCATGGCCGACAACCGCAGCCGGATCAACGAGCTGCTCGACAGCTTCCCGCTCCTGCCACGCAACATTGAGCACTCGAACCGGCAGCACGAGGCGATCGTGCTGGCCATTCTGGCCGGGGACGCGGACGCCGCTGCCGAGGCGATGCGCGAACACCTCGACGGCTCGGGTGCGCTGTTGCGCGGCTTCCTCGGCTAGGGGTTCGGAGTCGGAGGGGTTCGAGGAGTCCGCGGCTTCACAACGGGTTTCACCGGCGTCGCCGGGTTAGTTGCTGGCGGAGTGGTTGGAATCACGACGGTCGGCATGGTCGGAGTGGTTGGCATCACGACGGTCGGCATGGTCGGCACCGTCGCGACGGTTGCCGTGGACGTCGGTGTGGGGCCGGGTGCGGGAATCGCAGCATCTGCCGTGCGGCGTGGGGTGTCTAAGTAAAGCTGCGCCGCCTTGGTCCCCACGATGAGGAAGCGGATCAGGAAGAACAGCACCGCGACGATCAGCCCGAACAGGATCACTGATCCGATGACGCCGACGATCGCATTGAGAACGGCGAGCGCGCCGTGGCCGAAGCCGATGGGTCCGTACATGATCAGTAGTCCTCCGTGTCGTTCGATTTCTCGATGACCGTGCCGACAGCGATCGCCACCGAGGCGCCCCAGATGATCCACTGCAGGATCAAGCGCCAGTCGCGAGGACCGCTCCTAGTGATCCGCGCCACGCTCACACCGCTGAGGACGGCGCTCAGGACGCTGGCGCTGAACAAAAACTTGCGCACTGCTCCTCCAAACGGTCGAGACCACGGTACCGTGCGGGCCCAACTCTCGCGATCGGCACTCGGGTGACATACAGACGCGGCGCCTGGGTGATGCTTCGCTGAGCATTCACCCCAAATCTGACCGATCGGTCAGGCCCTGACCGATCGGTCAGCTAACGTGAACAGCATGTCCACCACTTCAGACGAGCTGCGTCGCGTCGCCCTCGAGGAGTTCGCCTCCGCCGGTTATCACGCGACATCGTTGCAACAGATCGCCGATCGCGCTGGAGTGTCCAAGGCGACTGTGCTTTACCACTTCGCCTCGAAGGAGGTGTTGCTTGAGTCGGTGCTGGCTCCCGCGATTGAGCAGCTCGACGGCATTCTGGGTCAGGCCCGTCTCGCCGGTCTGCGCCACGGCGGCGAGCAGCGCACGCTCTTCATCAAGCACTTCGTGGACTTCCTGCTGTTGCACCGCTCGGCGGCATACGTCTTCGTGAACCAGGCGACGACCCTCGGTGACGTGCCGATCATCCAGCGGGCCAACGCCGAGATCCAGTTGGTTTGCGGATATCTCGAAGAGAACGTCGGATCGCTCGAGGAGAGGGTGCGCTTCGGCGTTGCCCTGGGCGGCGCGGCTTACCTTCTGGCGGGGGCCCCGATGGTGATGCCCGAACAGGATCTCGACCAGTTGCGCGCAGCGCTCGTCACCGTTCTCGGCGAGCTGCTGTCGGTGTCGCCCGCCCCGTCACCCGCTTTGTTCGCCGCTTCGTCCGTCACAGACTGATCCGAGGGATCATGGCCACGCTGCTGTACCGTCTTGGGCGTTTCGCCTTTCGCCACGGCGTACGGATTCTCATCGCCTGGATCTTGATTGCTGCGGGTGCGCTCGTCGGCGGTGTCGCTCTCGGCGGCCAACTGCAGGACTCATACGCGATCCCGGGCACCGAGTCGCAGAAGGCGATAGACCTGCTTGGCGCCGTGTTCCCACAGACTTCGGGCGCGAGCGCGCAGATCGTCGTCACAGATGGCTCGGGTGACATCCGCGCGCAGACGGCCACGATCGAGAAGGTTGTGACCTCGGTCGGCGACGTGAAGGGCATCGAGGCGGCGATCTCGCCGTTCAGCCAGTACGCGGTTTCGGCCATCAGCGACAACGGCTCAACGGCAATCATCGCCGTGCAGTTCAGCGCCTCGTCGGAGAAGGTCACCGCCGTGCAGCTCGCCGCCGTCGAGAAGGCCACGAAGCCGCTGATCGACGACGGCCTCACCGTCGCTTTTGGCGGCCAGGTCTTCCAAAACAACACCGTCGGCCTCTCCTGGACCGAGGGCCTCGGCGTGCTGTTCGCCGCCATCGTTCTGATCGTCGCGCTCGGCTCACTGATCGCGGCGGGACTCCCGCTGCTCTCGGCGATCATCGCACTCGCCGTGTCGATGGGCGTCGTGCTGACCACAGCATCCTTCGTCACCATCTCCTCGACAACCCCGCTGTTGGCGGTCATGATCGGGCTGGCGGTCGGGATTGACTACGCGCTCTTCATCCTGAGCAGGCATCGATCTCAGTTGGCTCAGGGCGTGGATCCGGCGGAATCTGCTGCGACGGCCGTCGCTACGGCCGGCAGCTCGGTCGTGTTCGCAGGCGTCACCGTCATGATTGCCCTGGTCGGCCTGCTGATCGTCGGCATCCCGTTCCTGGGTCTGATGGGCATCGCGGCCGCTATCGCGGTGCTGCTGGCTATGCTCGCCGCGACGACCTTGTTGCCTGCCGTGATGGGGATGTTGGGCACTCGGCTAACCCCAAAAGTCCGTGCAAAGAAGGGCAAAAAGCGGGCGAAGCTGACTCTGGGTCAGCGCTGGGTCACCCTCGTGCTCAAGGCCCCCGTTGTCTTCGTGATCGCGGTGATCGCTGTGCTCGGCGTCGTGTCGATCCCCGCGTTCAGTCTTGCGCTCGCGCTGCCGAATGGCGGATCGCAGCCGAAGGAAACCAGCGCGCGACAGGCGTATGACATTGTCAGCAAAGAGTTTGGCCCTGGCCGCAATGGTCCGCTGATCGTGACCGTCAACATCACCCAGTCGACGACCTTCATAGCCGA
>JAYTXO010000230.1:0-2622 GCA_043742905.1 Microbacteriaceae bacterium
CCACCGTCGTCGCATCGACACCCGCAAATGTCTGGCGGATCCCTGGAGACGTCTTCCTCATCGCCCTCGAGGATCTCGCGACGGAGCCGGCCGCGCTGATCGCCGTCATGGCAGACCGTGTCAACCGCACCTCTGCGGTAGCCGACCACCGCGCACTGTCAAAGAATGTGACGTGACTCTGCTGCACCGCCGCCGTGGCACCGGTCACCGCTCGGCTCTGAGATGCTAAGATAAGTCGAGCACTCAGGGGTGTGCAAAGGAGGGCTGGGGCATCGCGAGGTGGGCGGGATACGAGAATCGCTGAACGAGTCGCGGAACGCGCTCGTCGAGGTCTTCCGCAACCGGAATCTGCGCCGGCTGAACATCGCGTTCGGCGGCTCCATCGTGGGCGACTGGGCGTACGCGATAGGCGTGTCCGTCTACGCCTACAACCGGGGCGGAGCAACTGCAGTAGGCACGCTCGGCGTCGTCCGTTTCGTGACGATGTCACTTCTCGCCCCACTGACGTCATCCCTCGCTGACAAGTTCGACCGTAAGCGCGTGATGCTGACAGTGGACATCCTCCGCGTGCTGCTCGTCCTCGTCGGAGCGATTGTGCTTCGCGAAGGTGGGCCTGCGATCGCGGTCTACGCGATTGCAGTGCTCACCTCACTCGGCGGCACTGCCTTCCGCCCTGCGCAAGCCGCCTTGATGCCTTCACTGGCCGACCATCCGGGCGAGCTCGCCGCCGCGAACGTCGTGTCCAGCACCATCGAGAGCGTCGGGTTCTTCCTCGGCCCGGCCATCGGTGGCTTCCTGTTAGCGGTCGGCGATACGTCCGCAGTGTTCATCTTCGACGCGGCCACCTTCCTGTGGTCCGCGATCCTCGTGTTGGGGCTCCGCCCTCCGCCGCGCACCGCTGAAGCGCCGGCAGCGCCCGCCAAACCAAACAATGGGGTGGCGTTCGATGCGGCAGCGTCACCAGCCAAGAAAGAATCCATGTTCGCCGGTCTCGGCGCCGGCTACCTCGAAATCGCCCGAAACCGCGACATCCGCCTGCTCGTCGGGCTCTACTGCGCACAGACCATCGTCGCCGGCGCGTCGGTCGTGTTCGGGGTTGCTATCGCGCTGGACCTGCTGCATACGGGAAACAGCGGCGTCGGAGTGATCAACTCCGCCGTCGGGGTCGGCGGTCTCGTCGGCGGCTTCATCGCACTCTTGCTCGCGCAGCGTGGCAAGCTCGCGCGCGACTTCGGACTCGGCGTTGCCCTCTGGGCTGCCCCACTATTGCTCATCGCCGCATGGCCGTCACTCGGCACAGCGCTGGTCGCAATGGCGCTGATTGGTGTGGCCAACTCTGTCGTCGACGTCAACGCATTCACCATCCTGCAACGCCTGGTGCCGGACGCGGTGATGGGCCGCGTGTTCGGCGCCCTGGAAAGCTCCGTGATCGGGGGTATGGCGGTGGGCGCGCTGCTGATGCCGCTCCTAATCCACACCGTCGGGCTGCGCACGGGCCTCGTCGTGATCGGCGCCGTTGTCACCGCAATCGCGATGCTCGGTCTCGCCGGTCTGCACCGAATCGACAAGATCTCACTGGCACCGGCCGGCCTCGACCTGATCTGCGGGGTGCCGATGCTCGGCATGCTTCCCGAGCAAATCGCCGAGCGGTTGGCCCGCCTGTCGAAGGTCGTGGCGATTCCAAGCGGCGAACGTGTCTTCGCCGAGGGCGACGCCGGCGACCGGTTCTACATCATCGAGTCCGGAACGATGGAAGTCACGATCCGCAGCGAGTTCGTTAGGACGCTCACGGCCGGTGACAGCTTCGGCGAGATCGCGCTGTTGCGCGAGATCCCGCGGACTGCCACAATCACAGCGACGGACGACGTCGTACTTCGGGCCATCGAGCGCGACCAGTTCCTGGCGGCCGTCACGGGTCACGGAGGCGCCAACGACGAGGCCGAGCAGGTCGTCGGCCGCCTCCTCTCCATCCGCTGACCTCACATCAACGGCCGCTCGGCGTTCCCGCAGGCCCGGCTGGTGGCGTTGGCCGAGTGCGGGACTCACGCGATCTTCGACGCCGAGATCGGCCCGTACACGACATCAGAACTTGGTCTGTCGAAGTTGTTGGTTGATCGGCTCGAGCCGGGAATGGTGTTGCTCGCTGACCGAGGTTTCACCGGGTTCGCTTTGTGGCAGCAGACCGCGGCGACCGGAGCTGACTTGTTGTGGCGAGCGAAGAACAACGTCACACCTCGCCAGACCCGGGTCCTCGCGGACGGGTCATGGCTGGGTGAGATGCGCCTCAACAACACCAGGGTGAACACCGAACACATCGTCGTGCAAGTTGTCGATTACACCGTCGATGACGGTCGCGACGGCGAGACCGGACCGTTCCGGCTGTTCACCACGATGCTCGATCCTGGCGAGGTGACAGCCACCGAACTGGCCGCCGCGTCCGCGCAGCGGTGGGAGATCGAGACGGTCTTCGCTGAACTCAAAACCCACCAGCGCGGCTCGAAGATCGTGCTGCGGTCCAAGTCGCCGGCGTTGGTCCTGCAAGAGATCTGGGGTCACTTGTGCTGCCACTACGCGATCCGGACCCTGATGCTCGCCGCCGCGATCCAAGCCGACGTCGACCCG
>JAYTXO010000231.1:0-20584 GCA_043742905.1 Microbacteriaceae bacterium
ACTCGTCGTAGCGCATGCGTCTCGGCTGGGAGCGGATCGGGCCACGGCCGACTTCAACGCCATTGACCCAGAGCACGTAACGCGAGTCGGCCGTCAGCCGAGCGGGCACGCGTCCCGGTACCGCCTCAAGTTCGAACTCGAGGCGGTACTGCGAGCGGCCGAAGGCGGCCGTCGGCAGCTCCTGGCTAATCGAGATGGGCGCCGGGTGGTGGTCCGGAAGGTCGGGCGCGATCCAATGGCCGTGCCACCGGACCTCCGGGAAGTCGGCGGGACGATCGGTGGATCGTGCCTCGGCCATCAGTCGCGTTCCGCGTTGAGCCCAGCCAGAGCCGACTCCACGGCTTCCACCACCGGCGGCGACGCGCGGCGCACCGACTCGCCGAGCTCTCGCCCCGGCGTCCACTTGGTGTGCTTGCGGAAGATCACCGCCTGCTCCGGATCATGGGCAGCGATCGCCGCGGCGATCACAGAGAACGCCTTCGGGTCGTCGATGATGTCGGTCAGCGCGCTGTCGAGGGAGAGCTCCACCGGTACCTCCGTGGTGTCGGGGTAGCTCACCTGCCAACTGTGCCGACCCGATCCGACGAGGATCTCGTCGCTCGTTCCGGGCAGCACCACTCTCGCATCGCTGTTTGGCGGCACCACAATCGACACGGTGACAGTGTCGCCCGCGCGGATCCAGCCGGCGCTCGCCGTGCCGTACGGCGTCAGATGCCGAGCGGAGGCCGAACTGAAGCCGTTCAGTGGTCGCGGCGCGATGAGCAGGCGGCGGTACCCCGCCTCACTGGGAGCCAGGCCAGCCAGGCGGCGGTGCAGCCAGTCCGCGACAGCTCCGAGCGCGTAGTGGTTGAACGAGGTCATTTCGCCCGGATTGATCGTGCCGTCCTCGAGCATCGAATCCCAGCGTTCCCAGATCGTCGTCGCGCCCATCGTGACCGGGTATAGCCACGACGGTTTCTCGGTCTGGGTCAGCAGCCGCATCGCGGTGTCGTCGTGACCGGTACGAGTGAGCGCATCGGTGATCAACGGCGTGCCCACGAATCCGGTGCCGATGCGGTAGCCGGATGCCCGTGTCAAGAACGCGAGCCGGTCGCCCATGCGCTGCTCCTGCGTCGCGTCGCGGCTCAGGCCGAACATGATGGCGGTGGCGTAGCCGGTCTGCGCGTCCGAGACCATGCGGCCGGAGTCGCTGACGTACTCGTACAGGAACGCGGCCTTCACCGTCCCGGCGATGTCCGCGTACCTCGCGGCGTCCGCGTCCTTACCGAGGACTGCTGCGGCACGGGCGGTCAAGTCGAGCGAGCGGTAGAGGTAGGCGCTCGCGACGATGTCCGCGTCGGTCTTGGCATCGGCGGCGAACTCCGGCGGGGCATCCGGGTCGAGCCAGTCGCCGAACTGGAAGCGGTCCTCCCAGAGCAGGCGGTCGCCGGCAATGTCTAGCAGGGCATCCGACCACGCCTTCATGCTTTCGAACTGCTCGCGCACCACGCCGATGTCGCCGAAGCGCTCGTGGAGCACAGTCGGCACGACCGTCGCGGCGTCGCCCCAGGCGGCCGCCGGCACGGCAGGGCCGAGCACGTTCGGCACGATGAAGGGTACGACTCCGTTGGAGTGCTTCTGCTCAAGGTCGAGGTCCTCCAGCCAGCCGGCGAGGAATCCGTCGCAGTCGTAGAGGAAGCTCGCGGTCGGTGCGAAGACCTGGATGTCGCCGGTCCAGCCGAGCCGCTCGTCGCGCTGCGGGCAGTCCGTCGGGAGGTAGAGGAAGTTGCCCTTCATGCCCCAGACGACGTTCTCATGCAGGCGGTTCACCAGCGCGTGAGAGCTTTCGAACCACCCGGTGCGTTCCATGTCGCTGTGCACGACGATCGCGGTCACGGCCGACGGGTCAAACTCGCCCGGCCAGCCGCTGATCTCGGCGTAGCGGAAGCCGTGGAAGGTAAAGCGAGGCTGCCATTGCTCGGGGTCGCCGTTCGGGCCGACACCCGCGAGGGTGAAGGTGTCGGTGGCCGCTGCGGCACGAAGCGGGCGCACGCCGAGCTCGCCGTGCTCTAGCACCTCGGCGTGACGCAGAGTGAGCACCGTGCCTGCCGGGCCGCTGACCGTCAGGTGCAGGTAGCCGACCAGGTTCTGGCCGAAGTCGACGACCGTCTTGCCCTCGGGGGTGGTGATGACCTCCCGCACCGGAAGCGTCTCTATCTCGCGCACCGCGGGCGCGGATCGTGGCGTGGGCACGACCACCGTTTCGTCAACTCGCGCGGGCTTCCACCCGCTCGCGTCGTAGCCCGGCGACGACCACCCTGCTTGCTGGAGGCGGGCATCGGCGTCCTCACCGGCGTAGATGCCGCTGGCACGGATCGGGCCGTCGCCGGATGCCAACCAGGAGGAGTCGGTGACGAGCGTGACGGTCCGACCGTCCGCGTACTCGATGACGAGTTGCGCGGCCGCCGCCGGGCGGGATCCGTAGAAGCCCGCCGCGCCGTGTGCGAAGCCGAAGCTCTCGGTGAACCAGGCGCCCGCGATGTCGATGCCGATCGCGTTTGCGCCGCGAGCGAGCAGCGCCGTCACGTCGGTGGTTTCGTGAGTCAGACGCCACTGATAGCTGGTCCAGCCGGGCTTGAGGATCTGGTCATCGACCGTCGCCCCGTTGATCTCGATCTGGTACGCGCCGTGCGCGGTGGCGTACAGGGTCGCCCGGGCGACGTCGCCATCGACGGCGAACTCGGTGCGCAGGCGGGCCGGATGCTTGAGAGCCTCGTCGTCGAGCCCGATCTGATTGGCGGTCCACTCCCCGTCGGCGAGCTGGCCACCGACGAGTTCACGGGGCGCGGACCAGTCGGAGGCATCACCGTCCTCGCCCATGACGCGCACCCGCAACGAGACCGCTTCACGTGGTTCGATCGCCACAAACGGCCAGTCCAGCAGCACGGAGTCGCGGCCCGTCACCCCGTGGGTGCTTACCGCGCCGGCGCGGGTCAGCTCGAGCTCCGCGCTCGCTTGCAGCCAGCCTTTGCGTTCGGTTTCGGTCGACCAACTCAGACGGGGCCTTGAGGACGCGGTGAACGGGGTATCGCTGCGGTACTCGGCGCGCGGGGCGAGTGCCGTAATGGCGGCGGACGTGCTGACGGCGGGCGTGGTGCTCACGAGTGGTGCTCCTTCGGTGTGTTCAGCGGTATTCGGGGACCGGCACGCGGGTGCGCCAGGCCAGTTCGTTGTCGAGGACGAAGCGCGACAAGGCGAGCTCGTCGCTCACTGCCCAGTCGTGGATGCCCTCCAGCGCGGCCAGTACGGCATCGGCGGCCTCCGCGCTGGGCTCGCAGAGCAAGCGGTCGGTCAGCTCGGTCCATCCGACCGGGCGCAGTCGGAGGGCTTCCACGGCGGAGCGCAGATATTTGGGCCCGGAGAACAACTGCTGGTTCAGTGCGAGCAGCGCGCGATCCGCGGCGACGACCGCGTGGACGGCCGCGTTGTGCAGCAGCAGCGGATCGTGCCGCGAGACCCCCTGCGGCACGAAGTAGCCGGCGTGCAGCCGCGCTTGCGCGAGCGAGGAGACGCCGCGCGACTGCCACTCTGCCGCGCTTCGTTTGCCGCTCCGTGCGAGCAGCTGCACGAGCCCCGGGACGCGCGTGAAGGCCACCCGTGAGTGCACGAGCGAATCCCGAACCGGGTCGTCCCCGTGATCCGCCGCTTCCTCGAGATAGGCGAGCGTGGCGAGCTTGATATCGAGGTAGCCGTGCGGGTAGTCGACGCCCTCGTGATCTACGTACATGATGCGCTCGGCGGTCATCGCGCGATCCCACGCGGGCTCCGTCACCACCAGATACAGGTCGACGTCGGATTCGGCCGTCTCCTGCTCTCGCGCGACGGATCCGGAGACGATGACGGCGAGTACCTCGTCATCAGTCGAGACGCGTGCGACCAATCGCTCGATCGTCGTCTCATGGTGCTTCATCTGTGCGACCGATCTCTCCATGGAGGCGGTGGGTGGAGGCGGACCGTCGTCGTTTTTGAAACGATTCACGAGATCCACTCCGACCCTAGGTCGCTTGCGCCGCGCACGTCAAGCGCAGACGGTTCCAGCGTCGCCTGCTGTGCGGGATCGGCCACATCGCTAGTGTGAGCCTTCGTTGGTTCTAATCGTCGACCGGAGGTCCTGCATGGCCGCGAGAAGTGTGCGCGACGTCGCGCAGCACGCCGGCGTCTCGGTCGGAACGGTTTCGAACGTGCTCAACCATCCCGAGAAGGTGCTTCCCGCCACGGTGGCCAAGGTGCAGGAATCCATCGATCAGCTTGGCTTCATCCGCAACGACGCGGCTCGTCAGTTGCGCGCGGGGCGGTCGACGACGATCGGCCTGATCCTGCTGCAGGCGTCGAACCCGTTCTTCACCGAGGTCGCCCGCGGCGTCGAGGAGGGGGCCAGCCGGCTCGGGTTTTCAGTACTGCTGGGCAACTCGAGCGAGAACCACCGCCGCGAGCTGCGCTATCTCGAGCTGTTCGAGCAGCAGCGTGTGCATGGCGTGCTGATCTCGCCGGTCGGCGACGTCACCGCGCGGCTCGAGGGCCTACGGCGCACGGGCATCGCCGCAGTCCTCGTCGACCGCAGCGGCGCCGGAAGCCACACCAGCTCGGTCTCAGTGGATGACGTGGCGGGCGGCCAGCTCGCCGTCGAGCACCTGATCGAGCAGGGGCGTACCCGCATCGCCTTCCTCGGTGGTGGCTTCGGGATCCGGCAGGTTACCGACCGGCTCGAGGGAGCGCGCCGGGCCGTCGCGGCACATCCTGGCGTTGACCTCGAGGTCATCGAGGCGGAGGCCCTCGATGTGCTCGCCGGTCGCTCGGCGGGCGACCTCCTGCGAACCCGCGCGGTTCGCGATCGTCCGGACGGCATCTTCGCCGCCAACGACCTCCTTGCCCTTGGCGTGCTGCAGTCGCTGGTCATGCTCGGCGATGTGCGCGTCCCCCAGGACATCGCCCTGATCGGGTACGACGATATTGACTTCGCCAACACGGCTGTCGTGCCGCTCTCGTCAGTCCGCCAGCCCAGCGAGCGGATCGGCAGCACGGCAGTTGAGATCCTGCTTGAAGAGGCCGAGGATCACAGCCTCGCTCCCCGCCAGGTCGTCTTCCAGCCGAGCCTCGTCGCGCGCGCCTCCACCACCGGATAGCGCCGAGCCGAGTCGTCCGCCTCAGCGCGCCGCGCGCACCCCGCGCTGCTCGAGGTAGCCGTTCGAGAAGACACCGGTCGGGTCGAGGCGCTCGAACAAGGCGCGGGCGGCGGCGAGACGCGGGTGCACGTGGGCGAGAGTCGCGACATCCACCGTGTTGACCTTGCCCCAGTGCGGTCGCGCGTCGAAGGGCGCCAGCGCGGCCTCGATGTCGGGAAGCAGTGCGCGCACGGCTTCGGGATCGTTCTTCCAGGTGAAGTGGATTGCGAGCGTCGGCCGCTGGTACGACCCGCTGAGCCAGAGCTGGTCGGCCGCCGCGGTGCGGAACTCGGTGATTTGCAGGTGCGGGGCGATTCGCTCGCCGAGGGCGCGCACGGCACTCAGGGCCTCGGCACCCCGACCGCGGTCGACGAAATACTCGGTCTGGATCTCGTCGCCAGCGCTGGGGCTCCTGTCAAAGCGAAAGTGTGGCAGCCGCTCGTTCCACGGGCCGGGGGTGCCGTCGCCGGTGGTCGTGTTCTCGTCGTCGTCTCCGAAGATGCTGAACGCTGGCTGGCGGATCGCGCCGTTCCAGACTTCTGGGACCGGGATTCCGCCCACGGGCGAGTCGTCGCTCTCGAGGCGGGTCTTGCGCACGGCGAGCTGCACGCGGTCGCCAAGCCAGTCGGTGAACAGACTCACGCTGTACGCGGCGCCGGTGACCGCTTCGAGGTCGCCGAGCACGACGTCC
Source organism: Microbacteriaceae bacterium (assembly GCA_043742905.1). GTDB lineage: Bacteria > Actinomycetota > Actinomycetes > Actinomycetales > Microbacteriaceae > Lysinimonas. The sequence goes on from JAYTXO010000231.1 coordinate 5,893, forward strand.
CATGGCAGCCCGTGGAAGGCGTCCTGCCGCATCCTGAAGCTCGGTTCGATCGCGAGCGTGGTGCGCACCACGATGCCAAACGCGCCCAGGCCGACGACCATCCCCTCGAAATCTGGGTCGCCTCGTCGCACGGTGACCAGCGAGCCGTCGGGTGCCACGTATTCGAGCCCGCGCACAGCGGTTGAGAGCACCCCGAGCGCGTTGCCTGAGCCGTGCGTGCCAGTCGCGGTCGCGCCGCCGACCGAGATGTGCGGCAGCGAACCCGTGTTGTGAAGCGCCCAGCCGAATTGCTCGAGCCAGTTCGCGAGGGCGCCGTAGCGGATGCCGCTCCCCACCGTGACGGTGCCTGCGGCTTCGTCGATCACCGGGTCGGGGTCGAGCGCGAGGATTGACACCAGCGTGCCGGTGGTATCGGCGATTCCGTTGAAGGAATGCCGCGTGCCGAGCGCACGCACCTTCTCGCCCGCACCGGCCGCGTCGGCAACGAGCCGCTGCACCTCGTCGACGCTGGCCGCCTCGACGATCCGCGGTGCCGTGAAGGTGTAAGTGCCGGCCCAGGTGCGTTCCTCTTTGTTCACACTACCCAGCCTGTCATGTCGTCTGGGAGTCGTGCGATCCGAAGCCTGCGCAAACGCACGGCCTTCGAGTTGATCGAGGGACCGCTCCCGCGCCATCTACGAAATCCTGGGAGATTCTCATCGAGAAACGTCGCCGTGGCGCATCGTCGCGACGCGTATCGACCTCGCTAGTCTCTGTACGGCCCGATGATCGGGCCGTACACCGATCAGGGGGAGATTCCTGTGTTCCATGTCATCACCGCACTGGCCGACACCTCCTATGACAGCAGCGGCGGTTCCGCCGGCGGCGGCTTCGGCGGCCTCATCGGCTACCTCCTCTTTACGATCATCGCGCTGCGCCCGGTCTTTGCCAAGGCGGGCTACAACGGCTGGTCGGCGCTCGTCCCGATCTACAACTTCTACGTACTGGTCAAGATCGCCGGATTCCACGGCGCGACGGTTTTGCTCGCCTTGATCCCGATCGTGAGCTTCGTGTTCAGCATCATCGTCGCGGTCAAGGTCGGCGCCGCGTTCGGCAAGGGCGGCGGCTTCAGCTTCTTCCTGCTCTGGCTGCTTTCGTTTATCGGCTTCTGCATTGTGGGCTACGGCTCGTCGGTCTACCAGGGTCCGGCGCGCGTTCGCGCGTAGCCCCCCGCGAACGTCCCGTGAAAGTACGGGAATCAGCCGTTCTAGGCCTGCGCGGGTACGGAGACGTCCGTACTCTCGCAGGATGGCCAACGAAGATGTCACCGTTCCGGACTTGACCGGCAAGCTCGCGATCATCACGGGTGCGAACAGCGGACTCGGCTTCGGCCTGACCGGCAGGCTGGCCGCCGCCGGAGCCGAGGTCGTGATGGCGGTGCGCAACCTCGAGAAGGGCCAAGCCGCCCGGAACCTGCTGTTGGCCGCGAACCCGGCGGCGCGGCTCCGACTCGAGCGAATCGACCTCGCGTCGCTCGCGAGCGTCGCTGCGTTCGGCGATGCGCGGCTCAGCGAGGGGCGGCCGGTCGACATCCTGATCAATAACGCGGGCGTCATGATGCCACCCGAACGCGAAACCACCGACGACGGTCTCGAGCTGCAGTTCGAGAGCAACTACCTCGGGCACTATGCGCTCACCGGGCGCCTGCTGCCGCTGCTGCGCGCGGCCGAAGCACCGCGGGTCACCTCGCTGAGCAGCTTCATGGCCTACTTCGGCCGCTACGACTGGGACGACCTGCAGAGCGTGAAGTATTCACCGGTGCGGTCCTACGGGCTCTCCAAGCTCGCGATGCTCTCCTTCGCCCGCGAACTGCAGTCGCGCAGCGACGCGAACGGGTGGGGGTTGCTGAGCGACGCCGCGCATCCCGGATTCACCCGCACCAACTTGCAGACCTCCGGCCCGCGTCGCGGCAAGACCGTGCGCCCCGCACGCGTTTACCACCGCACCCCGTTCTGGCAGCTGATCGATACCGGCATCCTGCCAGTGCTTGAGGCCGCTACCAGCCCGGATGCTGCGCCTGCTGGCTACTACGGACCCGACGGCTTCCTCGGCCTGACCGGCGCGTCGCACCGGGCGCGGGAGCCCAAGGCCGCGCGCAATGCCGCCGACGCAGCCCGCCTGTTCGACGAATCGGCGAAGCTCAGCGGAGTGACGTTCGCGAGTTAGACCGGCTCGGCAACCGAGTTCGATCCGCGGGTCGCCCGATCGGGCGGCGCTAGGAGCGCTGGGGTAGCTGCTGCACCGACCAGTGGTTACCGTCCGACCGAAGGGCTAGTCCGTCGGCGAAGAGGGCGCGTCGCCGAGCTCGTCGAGCGCTGCCCAGAAACCGTCCGGGATCTCGGTCGCCAGCAGCCCGGGCAGTTCATCGAGGCGCTGCTGCGAGTAGATGCCCACCACGGTCGAGTGGATGCGCGGCTCCCGCATCGAGAACTGGAGGGCCGCGCCCGCCACGCTGACTCCCCAGTCGGCGCAGAGGGCGCGCACGGCATCCAGGTGAGCCAGAAACTCGGCCGAGGCCGGCTGATAGCCGTATGTGTCGCCGCGGAAGGTCGATCCGGCCAGAATGCCGCCCCCGAACGGTGCCGCGTTAAACACCGTCATGCCCCGCTCGGTGGCGAGGCGCAGGATCGTCTCGGCCGTACGATCCACGAGGGTCCAGCGGTTGTGGCTCAGGACCACGTCGAACACGTCGGTGCGGATGTAGTCCTCAACGAGGGCGTGCTCGCCGGCGGCGATGCCGATCGCCCCAACCTGGCCCTGCTCGCGTAGCCGGATCAGCGCCTCCACCGGGCCACCGGGCGCCATCGCCCGGGAGACGGTTAACGTGTACGGATCGTGCAGATGGAAGAGCGGCAGGGTGTCGAGTCCAAGTCGCGCGGTGGTCTCGTCGAAGGAGCGGAGCAGGCGCTCGCCGTCGAAGACACCGGTCTCGGGGTCCTGGTCGGCCTTCGAATACACCACCTTGTTTGCCGGCAGCCCACCCGCCGCCGCGATTGCCTCGCCGAGCAGCTGCTCCGAGCGGCCGAGCGCGTAGTTGTTGCCGGTATCGAGCTGCCGGAACGGCGACGCCAGGAGTGCCACCGCGAGGGCTTCGTCGGCGCCCGGACGCTTGCCGAGCCCCGAAGTCCCGATGGTGACGGGCTGCAACTCGGTGCGGTCGAACATGGTGCAAGTGAAGCACGGCGCAGGAAGCCCACCGAAATACGCGCGCAACATCTTGCTGGCTAGGCTCACATCATGGGCGACCTGTTCGACGGATATGGCTCGGTCGGGACCAAGCGACGCGGGGCTCCCGCCTGGGATGAGATGTTCTTCGACACCGCGGCCGCCGATTCGCACAGCGCCCGCGGGGCTTACAAAGAGATCCACACGGCGCTCGCCCGCATGACGCAAGACGAGCTACGCGGCCGCACCGAGGCGCTCGCCAGCTCCTACCTCGCGCAGGGGGTCACCTTCGACTTCGCGGGCGAGGAACGTCCGTTCCCTCTGGACGCGGTGCCTCGGGTGATCGAACAGTCCGAGTGGACGGTTGTCGAGTCCGGAGTGAAGCAGCGCGTCCGCGCGCTCGAGGCCTTCCTCGCTGACGTCTACGGCAAGCAGCAGGCCGTGCTCGACGGGGTCATCCCGGCGCGGCTGATCAGTTCGTCGAGCCACTTCCACCGCGAGGCCGCTGGCATCGTCAGCGCGAATGGCGTGCGCATCCAGGTCTCGGGCATCGACCTGATCCGTGACGAGAAGGGCACCTGGCGGGTGCTCGAAGACAACGTGCGTGTTCCGTCCGGCGTGAGCTACGTCATCTCTAACCGCCGCGTGATGGCGCAAACGCTGCCCGAGCTGTTCATGTCGATGCGGGTGCGACCGGTGGGCGACTACCCGCAGCGGCTGCTGCAGTCGCTGCGGGCATCCGCTCCCGAAGGCGTGGACGACCCGACGATCGTCGTGCTCACACCGGGCGTCTACAACTCGGCGTACTTCGAGCACACCCTGCTTGCCCGCCTGATGGGCGTCGAGCTCGTCGAGGGGCGCGACCTGTTTTGCAGCGGCGGCAAGGTGTGGATGCGCACCACCGCCGGCCCGACCCGCGTCGACGTGATCTACCGCCGTGTCGACGACGAGTTCCTCGACCCGCTGCAGTTCCGCGCCGACTCGATGCTCGGCTCGCCCGGGCTCATGCTCGCGGCCCGACTTGGCAACGTCACGATCGCGAACGCGATCGGCAACGGCGTCGCCGACGACAAGCTCGTCTACACCTACCTGCCCGATCTGATCCGCTACTACCTCTCCGAGGAGCCGATCATCGCCAATGTCGACACCTGGCGACTCGAGGAGCCCGGTGCGCTCGAGGAAGTGCTCGATCGCCTCGACGAGCTCGTCATCAAGCCGGTCGACGGCTCGGGTGGCAAGGGTCTCGTGGTCGGGCCCGACGCCACGCGGCAGGAACTCGATGAGCTCGCCACCCGACTGCGACAGGATCCGCGCGGCTGGATCGCGCAGCCCGTTGTGCAGCTCTCGACGATCCCGACGCTGGTCGAAGATGGCATGCGCCCGCGGCACGCCGACCTTCGACCGTTCGCCGTCAACGACGGAACGGATGTCTGGGTGCTCCCCGGAGGCCTGACCCGCGTCGCGCTTCCCGAGGGCCAGCTGGTCGTGAACAGCTCGCAGGGTGGCGGCTCGAAGGACACCTGGATCGTTGGGCACGAGCCGTTGCACACAACGGACCGCAACATCCAGGGTCTCGTTGCCGACCAGGCCACGATTACCACGTCGATTCCGATAATCGTCGAGGGTCACCGCCCCGACCACAACCCGCAGGACGCCCCCCAGGAGGAGCAGCAGCAGCAGCAGCAGCAGTGCCGCGTCGTTTCTCCGGAGTTCTCGGAGCCCAAGTTGGGCCGGACCCACTGGATGGCTGGGCATTTGGTGGCGAACTCCGGAGAAGTGACAAGAAACTCCGGAGAAACTGCGTCGGCATGCTGAGCCGCATCGCCGAGAGTCTGTTCTGGATCGGGCGCTACATCGAGCGCAGCGACGGTACCGCGCGCATCCTCGACGTGCACCTGCAGCTGCTGCTCGAGGACCCGTGGATCGAGGAGAACCTCGCCTGCCGCTCGCTGCTCAGCGTGATGGGGACCGAGGTGGACGACGACCACGAGGTGTCCCGTGCCGATGTGCTCGCTCTGCTCGCCGTCGATCGCAACCAGCCAGCGTCGATCGCGTACTCGCTGGCCGCCGCGCGCGAGAACGCCCGCCGCGCCCGCGAGGTCGTGAGTACCGAGCTGTGGGAGGTGCTCAACACCACCAGGGCCCGGATGCCGCGCAAAGTCGCCACCGACAAGGTGCACGAGTTCTTCGCGTGGGTGCGCGAGCGGGCCGCGCTTGCCGTGGGGATCATCGAGAGCTCGGCGAGCCGCGACGAGGCGTACAGCTTCTTCACCCTCGGCCGGTCGATCGAGCGGGCAGACATGACGGCGCGGCTGCTCGCGACCCGGTCGTTGACCGAGGCATCCGGACCGTCGTGGACGACCATCCTCCGCTCGGTGGGGGCATACGAGGCCTACCTCCGCACCTACCGCGGGGTGCCCAGCGCGCGGAATGCGGCCGAGTTCCTGCTGCTCGATCGGCTGTTCCCGCGCAGCATCCTGTTCTCGGTGACGCGGGCCGAGCAGTGCCTCCGCGAACTCGGACCGCGGTCCGACCGGGGTGGGGTCACCGACCAGGCCCAGCGCCTGCTCGGGCAGATCCGCAGCGAGCTCGAGTACCGCCCGATCGCCGACATCATCGAGGACCTTTCAACCCACATGGACAACGTTCAGCTCGCCACCAGTGCCGCCAGTGAGGCGATCCGCCAGCGCTACTTCCCGACCAATGCGGCGCCCAGCTGGATGGGGGAGAACTCGTGAACCGGCTGCGGATCCGCCACGCGACTGGCTTCCACTACGACGGCGAGGTGACCGCGTCCTACAACGAGGCGAGGATGCTGCCGATGAGCGCCGACAGCCAGCTGGTCCTTGAAAGCAACCTCGAGATCCTGCCGATCTCCAGCCACCACTCCTACACCGACTACTGGGGGACGCGGGTCTCGAGCTTCGAGGTCCTCACCCCCCATCGCGAACTGTCACTGGCGGCGACAAGCCTCGTCGAGGTGCGGCCGCGCGCGCATCCGGAGCATCGGCTCGGCTGGGAGACCCTCGCCGACGAGATCGAGCGATCAATAGAGTACGTCGAGCAGCTCGGGCAGACCTCTCGCACGCAGCCACCGGCCGAACTGGTCGAGTTGGCCAGGGCTGCCATCGCCAAGTCGGAGTCGCCCTGCGAGACGGCGCTGGCGATCTGCGTCGAAATCGGCAACCGCATCGAGTACATGCCCGGTTCAACGAGCGTCTATACGACCGCGCGCGAGGCCTGGGACAAGAAGAAGGGCGTCTGCCAGGACATCACGCACCTGGCCATCGGCGCCCTCCGCTCGGTCGGTATTCCGGCCCGCTACGTCAGCGGGTACCTGCATCCGAAGCCGGATGCAGCGATCGGCGAGACCGTGGTCGGTGAGTCCCACGCGTGGGTCGAGTGGTTCTGCGGCGAGTGGCGCGGATTCGATCCGACCAACCTGATCGACATCGGCGACCGGCACGTCTCGGTCGGACGTGGTCGCGACTACAACGACGTGGCTCCGTTGCGTGGCGTGTACGCAGGCCCGTATGCAAGCAGTCTTTTCGTGTCGGTGGAGATCACCCGCGAGGCGTAACCCTGGTCGAATGGTCGAGGGGTCGCACGGTCGAGGGCTCGAGGGGTCGCTATGAGGGGTTCTCGCGCCCTCAATACCCCCGATGGCGACCCTTCGCCGGAGGTGGGATCAGGACTTCTGACCCTCGGTCTCGATGACGGCGATCTCGGTGGTCGCGGTCTCGCGGTCGTGCACTTTGCGCCGGGTCGCGACCACGTCGAACGGCATCCGCCAGCTGCGGCGGTAGCTGACTCGCACCGAGTTCATGCTGAGCCACCAGATCGCCGCGATCGCGGCTGCGAGCAGCCCGCCGGTCGCGCCGACGACGAGCGACCACCGTGGACCGTAGACGTTCGCCACCCAGCCGACCAGCGGAGCGCCGATTGGGGTGCCGCCCATGAAGATCGCCATATATAGGGCCATCACCCGGCCACGCAGCTCGGATGGCGTCGTCGTCTGCACGTAGGCGTTGGCGTTATTCAGCATCGTGATCGCGGTGATGCCGACCAGCGGCAGCACGAGCCCGAAGGCGAGGTAGTTGGGCATCAGCGCAGCAGCGATCAGCGAGAAGCCGAAGCCGGCGCCGGACAGCGCGACCGTGCGAAAGCGCGGACGCTCGCGCCGAGCGGAGAGCAGGGCGCCGATCACCGAGCCGACGGCGAAAGCCGACGACAGGATGCCGAACTCGCCCGCGCCCTGATGGAAGGTGGTGCTCGCCATGGTGGAGGCGAAGATGGGGAAGTTGAGTCCAAGCGTGCCCATCAGGAAGACCATGAGGAACAGCACCCGCAGGTCGGCCCGGCCGCGCACGTAGGAGAATCCGGCGCGGATCTGGCCCGTGCGCCCCTTGAGGCTCGTTCGGGGTGCGAGCTCGGCGGCGCGAAGTCCGGCCAGTGCAACCATTGTGCCGCCGAAGGTGAGGGCGTTGATCAGGAAGACCCAGCCAGACCCGACTCCAGCGATCAGCAGGCCAGCGATCGCCGGACCGATGAGGCGCGCCGTGTTGAACGAGGTGGCGTTCAGGCCGACCGCGTTCGAGAGAAAGTTTTGCGGCACCAGCGAGCCGACGAAAGTCTGACGCACCGGCGCGTCGAAGGCGGCCGCGATCCCGATGCCCAGGGCGAACAGGAACATCATCCAGAGTTGCAGCACGCCGGTCAGGGTCAGGATGCCGAGACCCAGTCCCATCAGCCCCATCGCCCCCTGGGTGATCATCAGCAGTCGGCGCGGATCCATGCGGTCGGCGACGAGTCCGGTGATCGGGACGAGCACTAGTTGCGGTCCGAACTGAAGCGCCATCGTCACCCCGACGGCCCCCGCATCGTTGTGGGTGAGCTCTGTCAGCACCACCCAGTCCTGGGCGGTGCGCTGCATCCAGGTGCCGATGCTCGACACTGTCGATCCGGCGAACCAGACGCGGTAGTTGTAGAAGCTCAGGGAGCGAAAGGCGCTGCTCACGATTCCGACAGGTGGCGCAGCACTGGGATCACCGCCTCGAGCGTCGCACGCTCGTCCCGCGCGAGCTCGGCAAGGCGCTGGCTGAACCAGGTAGCGCGCAGGCGTCGGGTCTCCGCGATCAGGTCCGCGCCGCGGGGAGTGAGAGTCACGATCACCTTGCGCGCGTCATCCGGATCGGGGGAGCGCAGCACCAGGCCCGCCGCCTCGAGCGCATTGAGGGTGCGATTCATCGAGGGCGGAGTGACGCGCTCGCGCTCGGCGAGTTGGCTGGGTGTCGCGGGCGACATCTCGAGCCGGAAGAGCACGCCCATCTGGGTGTCGCTCATGGTGCCGTCTGCCCGGTTGGCGCGGATCCGCCTAGCCACACGCTGCAGAAGAATGCGTAGCTCGTCGGTGTCTACCGCGGCACTTTCTGAATCGCTCACATTCGTTAGCCTAACTCATTAGCATGGCTAATGCAGGCACAACGTCTCGGCTCTAGGATGAGGCGAGCAAGGAGGCTCCATGCCCGCATTCTCGGTCGCCCGCGGCGACCACACCTTTCTCGATGCCGAACGCGTCACGATCCACTACTACGAGTGGCCCGCGGGCACGCCGAAGGCAGTGGTGCATCTCATCCACGGGCTCGGCGAGTATGCGACTCGCTACGAGGGCTTCGCCCAAGCACTGGTCGACGCTGGCTACTCGGTCTACGCGGGTGACCTGCGCGGCCACGGTCAGACCGGAGTGCAGCAGTGGGGTGGCGACGTCACGAAGCTGGGCAAGCTCGGCCCCGGCGGCGTGAGGGCGACGCTCGCCGGGGTACGGAAGCTGTCCGGGATCGCGCGGAGCGCGCATCCTGATCTCCCGCTCGTGCTTCTCGGGCACAGTCTCGGCTCGATCTTCGCGCAGATGATCCTCAACGAGAACGGGGGTGGGGGTGCCAGCGACTACGACGCGGCGGTGCTCAGTGGCACGCCGTATCGCACCGTGCTGCGCATGAACTCCGGGCCCCTCAACAAGCGGTTCCGCCACCTGGGCACGACCGGTGCAGAGTGGCTGAGTCGCGATCCGGCGGTCGCTCCCGCGTTCATCGCCGATCCGCTGACCTTCGATGCGCAGGCCGCCAAGCTGTTCGGAATCGTGGATGGGCTCCGCCTGCTTGGCACGCCGACGCACCTTGCCAAGAACATCCCGCTGCTGATTCAGATCGGCAGCGAGGACTCGCTCGGCGGCCCCAAGAGCGTCGAGCTGTTGGCGGCCGCGTATCGCGGCAGGGGCGGCTTGACGGATGTCACGGTCGACATCTACGAGGGCGCCCGGCACGAGGTCTACAACGAGACCAATCGCGTCGAGGTGATTGCCGACCTCACGAACTGGCTCGATGCGCATGTTGGAGCCCAGCACTTGGGAGGGTCCGCGAAGTAGCCTCGAGCTATGCATGGTGAGTTCAAGGTGCCGGGTGGCAAGCTGGTCGTCGTCGATCTCGACGTAGTTGACAACCGGATCGCGAACTTCCGTCTCGCTGGCGACTTCTTTCTCGAACCGGACGAGGCGCTCGCCGCGATCGACGCCGGCGTGAACGGTCTTCCCGCGGACGCCGACGCTAAGGTCTACGCGGCCGCCGTCACGGCATCCCTGCCCGAGGGTGCGACGCTGCTCGGCTTCTCTCCCGAGTCGGTCGCGACCGCCCTCCGTCGCGCGCTCAGGAAGGCAAGCAGCTGGGGCGACTACGAGTGGCAACTGCTGCATCCCGGACCCCTGAGCCCCAACATGCACCTCGCCCTCGACCAGGTGCTCGCCGAGGAGGTCGGCGATGGTCGCCGCAAGCCGACGCTGCGCATCTGGGAGTGGAACGAACCGGCTGTCGTGATCGGCAGCTTCCAGTCGGTGAAGAACGAGGTCGACCCCGAGAACGCCGCGAAGTACGGCTTCGAGGTCGTGCGGCGGGTCAGCGGCGGCGGAGCCATGTTCATGGATGCCGGCGCCGTCGTGACCTACTCGCTCTACGCTCCGGGCGCGCTCGTGCAGGGCATGAGCTTTGCCGACAGCTACGCCTTCTTCGATGAGTGGGTGATTACCGCGTTGAAGAGCCTCGGAATCGACGCCAGCTATCAGCCGCTCAACGACATCACGAGCCCCAGCGGCAAGATCGGCGGCGCCGCGCAGAAGCGGCTCGGCAACGGTGCGGTGCTGCACCACGTCACCATGAGCTACGACATGGACGGCGACAAGATGGTGCAGGTGCTCCGGATCGGCCGCGAGAAGATGAGCGACAAGGGCACCACGAGCGCCAATAAGCGTGTCGATCCGCTGAGGAGCCAGACCGGACTCACCCGCGCCGAGATCATCGAACGGATGATCGCGACCTTCCGTCGCCTGCACGGTTTGCAGGACGACGAGATCACGCCCGCCGAATATTCGGCCGCCGAGCAGCTCATCACCGACAAGTTCGGCACCGAGGAGTGGCTCTACCGCGTGCCGTAGCCAGCGAGCGAAGCGTTCTCGAGCTTTCGGGTACGCACTGCGAGCCCTGGATCGCTCACTCTGATGCGCGCTCGACGATCCGCGTCGGCATCATCGTCACCGCGGGCACCTGCTCGCCGTCGATGCTGCGGAGCAGCACCGCGGCCATCCGCATCCCCACCTCGACGGTCGGCTGGGCGACTGTCGTCAGCGGAGGCAGCGCGCTCGCGGCGAAGTAGTCGTCGTCGAAGGTGACCAGGCCGAGGTCGCGCGGCACTTCCAGTCCGTGCTCCCGTAGCACTGTCAGAGCCCCGGATGCCATCTGCGCGCTGGCTACGAACAGGCCGTCGATCGGCTTGCCGCGTTCGAGCAGGCGGCGCATCGCGGCCGCGCCGGACGCCGGTGTGAAGTCGCCGTGCTCGACGAGCGATGCGTCGAGTCCCGCGTCGGAGAGCGCTTCGCGCCAGCCCTGCAGCCGGTCGATTCCCGCTGACATGTTCAGCGGTCCGGCAATCGTGGCCAGGTGCCGGCGACCGTTGGCGACAAGCCGCACGGTGACCTCGCGGGCTGACTCAGCGTTGTCGACATCCACGTAAGACGCGACGCTGCCCTCGGGGCTGACCGGACGCCCACCGAAGACCACGGGAATCGACTTGGCCATCAGCACGTAGCTGCGATCGTCGCTGTGATGCGACAGGATGATCGCCCCGTCGACGTTGCCCGCCTGCAGGTAGCGGCGGGTCTTCTCTGCGTCGTTCTCCGGCGCGATCAGCAGGCTTAGCGTGTACTCGGTGTTCGACAGGTGCATGGCGACGCCTTGGATTACGGTCGCGAAGTAGGGGTCGGCGAAGAACTTGGCGGTATTTTCTGGGATTACCAGTGCGATCGACAGTGTCCGCCGCGAGGCCAGGATGCGCGCCGCACGGTTCGGCACGTAGCCGAGCTTGTCTACTGCCGCCGTGACCGCGGCGATCGCTTCGGGCGTCACCTTGGGCGAGGCGTTGACGACCCGGCTCACTGTGGATCGCGAGACCCCAGCGACCTCCGCCACCATCTCCAGCGTGGGTTGCGCCCGGTACTCGCGCGCTCGACCCACGCCAGTGCCCAGCGTGAGGTCGGTGCTCGTAAGGCCAGCGTTCTTCGCGTCGATGCTCTTTGCGTCAGTGGTCATCGGCCGCCCTCCTTCCGTACGGGGGCGATTTCATCCTAAAGTGCGCGCCGAGCGATGATTCGCTGATAGTCGAGCGCGCTGTCCTTGAGCGTGCGGGCTTGCGTGTCGTAGTCGACGCGCACCAGTCCGAAGCGCTTGTCATAGCCCCATGCCCACTCGAAGTTGTCCATCAGCGACCAGTAGAAGTAGCCGCCGACCGCGACGCCCTGTTCGATGGCGTCCAGGATTGCGGCCAGGTGCTCCCGGAGGAAGACCACGCGATCACGGTCGTGGACGCTGCCGTCGGGCTCGACGGAATCCTCGTATGCCGCACCGTTCTCGGTGACGACCAGCTGTACGTCACCGTGCGTGTACTCGTCGTGCACGCGGCGGAGCAGACGGGTGAGGCCCTCCGGCTGGACCTCCCAGCCCATCGCCGTGTGCGGCAGGTCACGGGGGTGCCACACCACCGTCTCCGCAGCGGGAAACGGCGACATTTTCGGCCGTTCGCTCGGCGCAGCGCCCCACAGCTCGCTGTCGCCAATCGGATTCCCTCCCACGAAATCCCCGTGGTAGTAGTTGACGCCGAGCGCGTCGATCGGCGCCGAGATTGTCGCCAAGTCACCCGGCTGGATGTACCGCTCCAGGCCGAGGCCTGCGACATCCTGCAGCAGGTCGGCCGGATACTCGCCGCGGAAGATCGGGTCCAGGAACACCCGGTTGAACTGCCCGTCAATGCGGCGGGCAGCATCCAGGTCGGCCGGATCGTTCGGGTCGACCGGGTCGACAACCGTGAGGTTCAAGGTGATCCCGAGTTGCAAGGCCGGATCGCGCTGCCGCAACTGTTCGATGGCCGTCCCGTGAGCGAGCAGCAGGTGGTGCGCCGAGGCCAGCCCCGCCGTCTTGTCCTGGCGCCCGGGGGCGTGCTCGCCGCCGGTGTAGCTGAGGAAGGACGAGCACCACGGCTCGTTGAGCGTGGTCCAGGCGGTCACGCGGTCGCCGAGGGCGTCGTGTAGGTCGAGCGCGTACTCGGCGAAGCGGAGTGCGGTGTCGCGGTTCGTCCAGCCGCCTTTCTCCTCGAGTGCCTGCGGCAGGTCCCAGTGGTAGAGCGTGAGCCAGGGCTTGATCCCGTGCGCGAGCAACTCGTCGACCAGCCGCGAGTAGAAGTCGAGTCCGGCCGGGTTCACAAGTCCGCCATCGGGCCGCACCCGAGACCACGAGGTGGAGAAGCGGTAGGTCTGCAACCCGAGCCCCGCCATCATTGCGACGTCGTCGCGGTAGCGGTGGTAGTGATCGCAGGCCACATCGCCGTTGTCCGCGTTGACAATCGCGCCGGGAACACGGCTGAAGGCATCCCAGATCGAGTCGGTGCGGCCGTCCTCGTGCGCGGCTCCTTCGATCTGGTAGGCCGCGGTCGCGACCCCGAAGAGAAAATCGGCCGGGAAGGCTCGGCCGTCCGTGCTCGGGTTTTCAGAGTCCAGCGCGGCGCGGCCGGTGGTCGTGTCGGTCATCCTTTGACAGCTCCTTGCATGATTCCGGCGACCAGTTGGCGCCCGGCAATGATGAACAGTAGCAATAGAGGCAGTGTCGCAAGCAACACGCCGGCCAGCACCAGCGAGTAGTCCACGAAGTAGTTCGCCTGCAACTGAGAGAGGGCCACCGGCAGGGTCGCGTTGCTCGGATCGAGCACGATGAACGGCCAGAAGAAGTTCGTCCAGGTCGCGATAAACGTGAAAAGTCCGAGCATCGCGGCGGCGGGACGGGCAGCAGGGAAGCCGATGTACCAGAACGCCTGGAACGCGTTGGCGCCGTCGACGCGGCCAGCTTCGATGAGCTCGTCGGGGAGGGCGCTGCTCAGGTACTGCGTCATCCAGAACACGCCGAAGGCCGTGACCAGTCCGGGCACGATGACCGCGCCGAGCGAGCCGGTCCAGCCCAGCTGCGACATCACGATGAACAGCGGGACGACACCGAGCTGTGTGGGCACGGCCGTCGTGGCGATCACGAAGACGAATAGCCCGCGTTTGCCGCGGAAGCGCAGCTTGGCAAATGCGTAGCCAGCCAGCGTCGAGAAGAAGACGACGGATGCCGACACCACCGTCGAGACAATCACGCTGTTGAACACGGCCTTAAAGAACGACACCCGGTCGTTCGAGATCACCGTGATCGCGTTTTCGAGGAAGTTGCCGCCCGGCCACCACGGCAGGTTCACGTTGTTGAGGCTGGATGAGTCGCCGCTCGCGATCATGAACGCCCAATACAGCGGAAGGATCGCGCCGAGCATGGCCGCGATCAGCAGTCCGTAGCCGAGGAATCCGGGCCGTGAACTCACATCGGCGCTGCCGCGGCGTCGTCGGCGGGGCTTCGCAACCGGCAGCCCGGAGATCGCGGTCGGCGAGAGGGTGGGGGCGGTCATGACAGTTTCCTGTTCTCATTGCTCGCGATGCGTCGCGTGATCGCCAGATTGATCAAGCCGATCAGCACGATGAGCAGGAACAGCAGCCAGGCCACCGCTGCCGCGCGGCCGAAGGAGCCGTCCTGGAACCAGCCGACGTTGTGGAGGTAGACCGTGAGTGTGAGCCACTGCTGATTCGCCCCGCCCGGCACGACGGTGCCGACGTCATAGAGTTGCGGCTCATCGAAGATCTGAAGCCCGCCGATCGTGGCGGTGATGATGACGAAGATCAGGGTGGGGCGGAGCTGGGGAATGGTGATCGAGAAGAATCGGCGCGCGCGTCCCGCGCCGTCGATGCTGGCCTGCTCGTAGAGGTCACGCTGGATGGCCTGCATGCCCGCCAACAGGATCAGCGCGTTGTATCCGGTCCAGCGAAAGTTCACCATCGTGGCGATCGCGATCTGGGCGGGAATCGTGTCGG
>JAYTXO010000232.1:0-2890 GCA_043742905.1 Microbacteriaceae bacterium
CCGTCGACCAGCACGCCATCTACCCGGATGTCGTCGGCCACGCCTGCGATGACGGTCAGCCCCGACTCCCCCGCTCGCAGCGGCGCCCAGCGCCCGGGGACCCCCCAGATGGTCTGCTCCGAATCGATCGCCTGGGTGTTGGTTAGCGCGAGGCTGCCGCGAGGCTGCACGACCGAGAGTTCGCGCCGCCCATGGAAGTAGTCGTACTGCTCTTCGGGGGTCTGGGGGGCAGCCTGCTGGGCGGTCTCGGTCGTCGTTGCGGCGTCGGTCATAGGTTCATCCTCTTCTAGGTCACCGACCTCAACCAGCCCCGACACGGGCGCATTCCGGCGGCTCGCCCATCGGGCCTTCAGACACGGCATCGGTGAAATCCCTAGACTGCAGCGATGCCATCGACCCCGAAACCCACGCCCGTCGACGACGACTTCGCACCGGCTCCCCCCGGGTTGAGCAACAAGGAGCGCCGCAAGGTCTCCAAGCGCGAGCAGGCGCTCTACTCGCGGGAGATGGTGGAGGTGCGCCGCAAAGAAGCGCGCGCACGCAAGATCCGTCGCCGGGTCACCCAGGTGGTCGCTGTCGTCGCGGCCGTCGCCGTGGTGGGAACGGGGAGCAGTCTGATCATCTGGAATAACGTGCGAGCCGGCGAGGTGGGGCCCGCGAACATGCTCAGCGACGGCATACTGCTCACCGGTTCGACAAACTCGACTACCAAACAGGCGACCATTGCGCCGGTGTCGACAGACGCGATCCAGACGGATGCCAAGCCGGTCCCCACCAACCTGCAGACCTACAGCAAGACCGCCAACATCGTGATCTATGTGGACTACGCGGCGCCTGAGACGGCGAAGTTCAGCGACGCACAGGGCACCATAATCGACAACTGGCTAGCCGCGGGCTACATCACACTTGAAATCCACCCGGTCGCCACCTCGAACTCCGCGAACAATGACTACTCGAAGCGTGCCGCGAACGCCGCGGCCTGTGTCGCGGCCTACGCGCCGACCCAGTTCCTGGCCGTGCACGCCGCCCTCCTGAAGGCGGCATCGACCAAGGCCGAAACCACCATGACGACCGTTGCGCTGTCCGCGCTCGTCACGAAAGCCGGCGTGACCGACACCAAGGTGACAAGCTGCATCAGCGGAACGAGCTACGGAGCATGGGTGACCGCGGCCACACTGCGCGCTACCCACGGCGGCCTGCTGAACGCGAACGTGAAGACGCTGAAGTCGGCACCATTCCTGGTGGTCAACACGAAGGCGTATACCGGCAAGTACACCGATAACACCGCGCTGACCACCTTCATCAGCAACACATACGCGAACGCCGCGGCCGGCAGCTCGACTGCCTCTCCGACCCCGACTCCGACTCCCTAGACGCTGCCCTCCGGAGGCTCGACGAAAGCCTGCTCGACTTAAGCCTGAGAAGGTCGACGCCGGGTATTCTCGCGTGATGCGGATCTTCCATGTGACAACCCGCGTCGAGTGGGATGCCGCGGTCGCGGCCGGCTCCTACCGTCGCTCGACCCGCGGCGCGTCACTCGAGGAGGTCGGATTCATCCACCTCTCGGATGCCGAGCAACTGCCTCGTGTTGCCGATTTCCTGTACCGCGACGCTCTCGATCCGCTCGTCGTACTCGAGCTCGAGTCGGACGAGGTGGAGACCACGGGGGCGCGGCTCGCCTGGGAGGACGGCGGCGCGGGTGAGGCGTTTCCGCACCTGTATGGTCCGATCGAGTTGACTACGGTGCTGAAGGTGTGGCCTGCGGGTTTCGGGGCAGATGGCGGCCTGCTGTGGCCGCTGGGACCTGATGGCGCGTCGATTCAGTAGGGCGGGCGGGACTTGAACCCGCGACCCAGGGATTATGAGTCCCTTGCTCTAACCAGCTGAGCTACCGCCCCGCACCCGCATCGGGCGTCGTGGACTGCTCGCCCACGGGCCTCGACTCGGGTTCGGCGACCGGTCGGGCCACCGGGTCCCCACGATACAGCGCCTCGAAGACGTCGAGAGTGCGCGCCATCGAGTGGTGGGCGACGATCGCGAGCGACGCATTCTTCATCTTCGCGAGGCGGACGGGATCGGCCGTCAGCACGTCCGTAAGAGCCGCGGCGAATGCGTCGATGTCCCCGGGCTCGTACAGGTGCCCGTTCTCACCCTCGTGCACCAGATGCGGGAGCGCCATGGCGTTGGCGGCGACCACGGGCAAGGCAGTCGCCATCGCCTCCATGGCCGCGATGCACTGGAGTTCGGCGCGCGAGGGCATCGCGAAGACAGTGCCGCGCGTGAGCGTGGCGCGCAGGTCCTGATCCGAGAGCTTGCCGAGGAAGTGGACCCGGTCGCTCACCCCAAGCGCGGCCGCTTGGTCGCGCAACCTCTGCTTCATCTCGCCGCCCCCGATGATGTCAAGCTGCACGTCGAGCGCAACATCCATGCGGGCAACCGCCGAGATCAGCTCGTCGATGTGCTTTTCCTCGTCGAGGCGGCCGACGAAGACCACGCGGTTATCTGGCTTCTTCACGAAGTCGGGAGTGTAGGCCGTGGTGTCGATGCCGTTCGAGATGGCGATGACGTCATCCAGGCCGGTCATCTTGGTGAAGTAGTCGGCAGAGCTCTGCGTCGGGCTCGTCAACTCGTCGGCGAGGCTGAAGATCTTTCTGGCCGACTTCCACTGAGTGCGCGCCAGCCAGTCGAGCATCGGCTGCGGGAAGATCGTCACGTGCTGCAGCACGTTCTCGGGCATGGTGTGGTTTGTTCCCACCATCCTGATGCCTCGGGACTTGCCGATCGGAGCCAGCCCCGCGCCGACGACAATGTGCGACTGGAAATGGATGACATCCGGATGAATGCTGTCGACGATCCTGCGAGAGTTCGCCTTCATGCGCCACGGCAGCAT
>JAYTXO010000233.1:0-3192 GCA_043742905.1 Microbacteriaceae bacterium
TTCGGGGTGTTTCGTGTCGATCCTGACGAGGCGGAGCGCATCGTCTCCGACGCGCTTGAGGTCGGCTATCGTCACATCGACACAGCGGCCATCTACGGCAACGAGGCCGGTGTCGGGCGGGCGATCGCGAAGTCTGGCATCCCCCGCGATGAGCTGTTCATCACGACGAAGCTCTGGAACTCCGATCAGGGCACACAGTCGGCGTTCGATGCCATCGACCTCAGCCTTGAGAAGCTGGGCCTGGACAGCGTGGACCTTTACCTCATCCACTGGCCGGTGCCGTCGCGCGAGCTATACATCGAAAGCTGGAAGGCCCTCGAACAGATCAAAGCCGACGGCAAAGCCACCTCGATCGGCGTCTCGAACTTCCGCCTGCCCGACCTGGATCGGGTGCTCGCCGAGACCGAGACGGTGCCGGTGATCAACCAGATCGAGCTGCACCCGCTCTTCACGCAGCTGCCACTGCGCGACTACGGCGACGCCCACGGCATCCTCACCGAGTCCTGGGGCCCGCTTGGTCACGCGAAAATCGATCTGTTCGGCGAAGGTCCGATCGCGGCTGCGGCCGCTTCGCACGGAGTCTCACCGGCCCAGGCGATCCTGCGGTGGCACCTGCAGAACGGTCTCGTGGTGATCCCGAAATCGAACTCGCGCGAGCGGATGGCGCAGAACTTTGACCTGTTCGACTTCGAACTCAGCGCGGACGAGGTGGCGGCGATCAGCGCGCTCAACCAGGACCACCGCTCGGGTGGTCATCCCGACGAGGTTGGCAAGTAGCTGACAGCGAGTAGCTGGCAGCACCTAGGCATTAGAGAACGACGCGTTCGCCTCTCGGCGTCGGGACCAGTAGCTCGCTGATCCCCGACGCCGAGAACGCGGCCTCCAGGTCGCTGCGGTTCTCGCTGAAGTGCTCCCAGTCCTCGACATGCAGCCCGATCACGCGTGGACTGCCCAGCAGCGTCGCGGCGGCGGCGGCATCCGGCGAGGTCAGCGTCAGGGCCGCGTCGAGTCCCGGCACGCGTGCGGCACCCGCGAACAGCAGGGCGATATCGATCGACGGGAACCGGCTGGCGATCTGCTCGACCAGCGCAAGCGAGGCGTTGTCCCCGCTCACGTAGATCGTGGGCTCACCGGCCTTCTCGAGCACGAATCCGACCACCGGGCCGACGAATGGCAGCGATCCGGGCGGACCGTGCAGCGCGGGGACGATTGTGACGGTGGCGTCGCCGACGCGCTGCTGTTCCCAGTCGTCGAAACCGACCACCGAGCCGCCCCAGAGATCCGAAGCGGCCTCGTGGGTGCTGAGCGTCATGGGACCCTGCGCGATGAGCTCAAGTCCCTCCCAGTCGAGGTTGTCCTTGTGCCCGTGGTGGGAGAGGAGCACCAGATCTACCGGTCCCACCTCGCCGCGGGAGATCGCAGGACCGACAGTCTTCACCAGCGTCGACTCCTCGGGATCGCTGTAGACCTGCGGCGGGTCGAAGGTCGGATCGGTGATGATCCGTAAGTCCCCCCACTCGAGAAGCGCGGTCGGTCCACCCAGATACGTCACGGCCGTCGTCGACATACCCTGACCTTATGACGAACCGGCTGGTTGATGCTGTGAGTCCTTACCTCATTGCCCACGCTGACAACCCCGTGAGTTGGTGGCCGTGGGGCGAGGATGCCTTCGCGGAGGCGACCCGGCGCGATGTGCCGGTGTTCGTCAGCATCGGCTACGCGAGCTGCCATTGGTGTCACGTGATGGCGAGAGAGAGCTTTTCCGATCCGTCGCTCGCCGACTTCCTCAACCAGAATTTCGTGGCCATCAAGGTGGACCGGGAGGAGCATCCCGAGGTGGATGCCGCATACCTGGCGGCCGCGAGCGCATTCACCGGCAACCTGGGCTGGCCACTCTCGGTGTTCACGACGCCCGCGGGTGCCGCGTTCTACGCCGGCACGTACTTCCCCCCGCGGCCGGTCGGCGAGACCCCGTCGTTCCGGATGGTGCTCGACGCGATTCTTGAGGCATGGGGCGAGCGTCGCGGCGAGGTCGAGGATGCGGCAGCCTCGGTGCTCGATGCGCTCGCGGCGAGCCCGGGCGAAATACCGTCGGCGCTGCTTACCGCCGCCGAGTTGGACGCGGCTGCCGCCAAGTTCGCCCGCTACGACGACCCGGAGTTCGGCGGCTTCGGTCGCGGCTCGAAGTTCCCAAACGCTCCGGCGATCGCGTTCCTGACCGCGCGCGGCGAGGCGGGCGACCACAACGCGGCCGCTTTCGCCGCCCACTTGCTTGACGTCATGTCTCCGTCGCCGCTGCGTGATCCGATCGAGGGTGGCTTCTTCCGCTACGCCGTGCAGCGCGACTGGAGCGAACCGCACTACGAGCGGATGCTCAGCGACAACGCCCAGCTCCTCGCGGCCTACACGAGACGCGGTGATGAGGGCGTGGTCAGCGGTCTCGCGGAGTTCCTGCTGACCGTGCTGCGTCTGCCCTCCGGAGCTTTCGCCTCAGCGCAGGACAGCGAGAGCCCGATCGACGGCGTCCGCAGCGAGGGCGGTTACTACGCGCTGAATGCGGTTGCTCGTTCCGCGCAGCCGCGTCCGGCCCTGGACGCCAAGGTGCTGACAGGCCTCAACGGCATGGCGATCGGGGCGCTCGCGGCCGCCGGGGCTTGGCTCGGTCATCCGGAATGGATCAACGGTGCGCGCGAGGCGGCAGATGCCGTTCTCGGCATACATCTTTCGCAGGGGGCCGACGGACCGATCGCGCGCGCCTCTCTCGATGGTCGGCTCTCGGATGCCGTCGCCACCCTCGAGGACGTCGGCGGCCTGGCAGGTGGCCTGCTGCGCCTGGCGCTCGCGTCGGGCGAGGTACGGTTCGCGGTGATCGCGCGGACTCTCATCGAGCGCACCCGGACCGGGGCGGGCGGCATTGCGGCTCCCGGCGGCATCGACCCGGTGCTTGCGGCGCACGGCCTAGCAGCCGCGCCAAACCTGGATGATGGCGCCACCCCGTCCGGAGTGGCACTGCTCGCAGATGCGGCCCTGCTGCTCTGGGGGATGACCGGCGAGCTTGCCCATCGCCGGATCGCCGAGGACGCCATCGGCCCTGCCCTTGCGAACGCACTGGATCAGCCGACCGCCTTCGGCGCGGCACTCGCGGTCGCGTCGCGGCTGGCGTCACCGTTGCGGCAGCTGGTCGTGGTGACC
>JAYTXO010000234.1:0-5159 GCA_043742905.1 Microbacteriaceae bacterium
AGAAGTCTAAGCGACGTGCCTGTGCCCCAACTTCATAGCGCGGGAGTATCCCGCCGCTGGATGTCACCTGTCAGCAACGCGAGAGGGACAAGCAGGGCAGGCTCCAGCGTCGGTATGATGATGGCGCTCGCCAACCACGGCCCATCCCCCAAGATCGCTCCCCGAAGATCGCGCGGGCTGCTCGTGAGAAGCCGATGGTGTCGAATCGGCGAGCGGCTTCCTGCCGGGGCTTCTCCGCCCCGCCAAGCTTCGAAAGGGCGACAAGCACGTGGCAACACTCTCCTGGGATGACCTGGACGACAAGGCCGTTGACACGGCACGGATCCTCGCGGCAGATGCCGTCGAGAAGGTTGGGAACGGGCATCCGGGAACGGCGATGAGCCTCGCTCCCCTGGCCTACCTCCTCTTCCAGAAGGTGATGCGCCGTGATCCGCACGATAACGAGTGGATCGGGCGCGACCGCTTCATCCTGTCTGTCGGTCACAGCTCGCTGACCCAGTACATCCAGCTGTACTACGGCGGCTACGGCCTGGAGTTGAAGGATCTCGAAGCCCTTCGCACTTGGGGTTCGTTGACCCCCGGTCATCCCGAGTACGGCCACACGGCCGGCGTCGAGATCACCACCGGCCCACTCGGCCAGGGCCTCGCGTCCGCCGTGGGCTTCGCATACGCGCAACGTTATGAGCGCGGCCTGTTCGACCCGGAGGCTGAGCCGGGTACGAGCCCCTTCGACCACCACATTTACGTGATCGCGGGCGACGGTGACATCCAGGAAGGGGTTACCTCCGAGGCGGGATCGCTCGCTGGGCACCAGCAGCTCGGTAACCTGATCGCCTTTTATGACAGCAACCAGATTTCGATCGAGGACGACACCAACATCGCGCTGAGCGAGAACGTGAAGGCCCGCTATGAGGCATACGGCTGGCACGTTCAGACGGTGGACTTCAAGAAGACTGGCGAATACATCGAAGACAAGCAGGGTCTCTTCGATGCGATTGAAGCAGCCAAGGGCGTCACCGATAAGCCATCGCTAATCGTCGTGAAGACGATCATCGGCTGGCCGTCGCCGAAGAAGCAGAATTCGGGCAAGATCCATGGATCGGCGCTCGGCGCGGAGGAGTTGGCGGCCGTCAAGGCGGTGCTGGGCTTCGACCCGGCCAAGAACTTCGATGTGGCGCCCGAGGTCATCGAGCACACCCGCAAGGCTATCGATCGCGGGGCTGAAGCTCACGCCGAGTGGCAGCGAGGCTTCGACGCCTGGGCGGTAGCGAATCCGGAGCGCAAAGCGCTGTTCGACCGGATCGAAACGGGCGCGCTGCCCGACGGTGTCGAGGCGGCCCTTCCGGTCTTCGAGGCTGGCAAGGATGTCTCCACGCGTGCCGCGAGCGGCAAGGTCCTGAACGCGCTTGGCCCGGTCATCCCGGAGTTGTGGGGTGGATCAGCCGACCTCGCGGAGTCGAACCTCACCACCATCGAGGGTGTGCCGTCGTTCATCCCCGCCGAGCACTCGACACACGAGTGGACGGGCAACAAGTACGGCCGCACCCTGCACTTCGGTATTCGCGAGCACGCGATGGCCGCGATCCTGAACGGCATCGTGCTGCACGGCAAGACACGCGCATACGGCGGGACGTTCCTGATCTTCAGCGACTACATGCGCCCGGCTCTGCGTCTCGCAGCACTCATGCGGATCCCGTCGGTGTTCGTCTGGACCCATGACTCGGTCGCGCTCGGCGAAGACGGTCCGACCCACCAACCGGTCGAGCAGATCACGACGCTCCGCGCGATCCCGCAGTTCGACCTGGTGCGTCCGGCGGATGCCAATGAGACCGCGTACGCCTGGCTGAACATCCTCGAGCGTCGCCACGGACCGGCGGGTATCGCACTCAGCCGTCAGAACCTTCCCGTGTTCGCTCGCGGTGAGGGCGCGGCATTCGGCGAGACCTTTGCGTCGGCGAAGAACGTCGCCAAGGGCGCGTACGTACTCGCCGAAGCGCCGGGGGGCACGCCAGACGTCATCCTGCTGTCCTCGGGCTCCGAGGTGCAGATCGCCGTGGACGCGCGTGAGCAGCTCAGGGCCGATGGCATCAACGCTCGGGTCGTATCGGTGCCGTGTCAGGAGTGGTTCGCGGAGCAGTCGGCCGAGTACCGCGAGTCTGTGCTCCCCGCCGCTGTCAAGGCGCGGGTGTCCATCGAGGCGGGTATTGCGCTCACCTGGGCGCCGTACCTCGGTGATGCAGGTCGGAGCGTCTCGATCGAGCATTTCGGGGCGTCCGCCGACTACAAGACCCTTTATCGTGAGTTCGGCATGACGACGGGGCACGCCGTCGTCGCCGCCAAAGACTCCATTGCCGCGGCCGCGGCCTGAACCAACACGAAAACAGGAACAGAGATCATGGCTGACACGAAAACCGCCGAACTCTCCGCCATCGGCGTGAGCATCTGGCTCGACGACCTGTCGCGCGAGCGAATCGAGTCGGGTGGGCTGCAGAAGCTCATCGATGAAAAGAACGTCGTGGGCGTTACCACCAACCCGACGATCTTCGCGTCGGCGCTTGCCAAGGGCAACGCGTACGACAGCAAGGTGGCGGAGTTGGCTGCTGCGGGCACCGGCGTTACCGAGGCGGTCTTCGAGATCACCACCAGGGACGTCGCAGACGCCTGCGACATCTTCGCTCCGGTCTACGCCGCCTCTCAGGGCGTGGACGGCCGGGTCTCGATCGAGGTCGAGCCGGGTCTGGCGCACGACGCTGCCGGCACGATCGCGCAGGCGGCACAACTATGGGCCAAGGTTAATAAGCCAAACGTCATGATCAAGATCCCGGCCACGCTCGAAGGCCTCGAGGCGATCACGGCAACGATCGCCGCCGGGATCAGCGTCAACGTCACGCTGATCTTCAGTCTCGAACGGCACCGGGCAGTCATCGACGCCTACCTGAGCGGTCTCGAGAAGGCGCACGATGCCGGAATCGATCTCTCGACCATCCAATCGGTCGCCTCGTTCTTCGTGTCGCGCGTCGACACCGAGATCAATGCCCGTCTCGCCGCCATCGGCACCGAAGAGGCCAACGCCCTCGCCAGTAGGGCGGGCATCGCCAACGCTCAGCTCGCCTATCAGCTGTTCGAGCAGCAGTTCGCGACCGAGCGCGCGACGGCCCTCCTCGCTGCGGGTGCCAACAAGCAGCGTCCTCTTTGGGCCTCGACGGGCGTCAAGGATCCCGCTCTGCCCGACACGCTCTATGTCACCGAGCTCGCCGTCCAGGGGGTGGTCAACACGATGCCCGAGAAGACGCTGGACGCGACACTTGACCACGCTCCCCTCCACGGCGATGCCGTGACCGGCGCTTACGCGGATGCCCACTCCGTCCTCGACCGACTCGCCGCTGTCGGTGTCGACTATGACGACGTAACCGCGCTGCTGGAGAAGGAAGGCGTCGAAAAGTTCACCGTCTCTTGGGGTGAGCTGCTCGATACCGTGACCGCGGCGCTGGCGGCGGCCAAGTGACCGTCGAGGTCCACCCGAGCGGCGCCGCCGCCGAGGCCGTCGCACGTCTCGTTCCGCAACTGGTCGCCGATGGCGTCGCGAGCGGAATCACCACCCAGGACCCGTCCCTTTGGGGTACCGAGGCTGAGGCGGAGTCCGAGAAACGCCTGGGCTGGGTCGAAGCCATTGCGATCTCGGACGCGCTCGTCGAGCCGATCCTCGCACTGCGCGACAAGCTGCACCGTGCCGGCGTTACGCATATCGTGCTCGGCGGCATGGGCGGCTCATCGCTGGCGCCCGAAGTCATCACGCAAAGCTATGGGGTCGCTTTGACTGTGCTCGACTCGACCGACCCCGGTCAGGTGAAGGCCGCGCTCGACGACCGGCTCGCCGAAACCGCAGTCGTGATCTCCTCAAAGTCTGGCTCGACTCTCGAGACCGACAGCCAGAAGCGCATCTACGAACAAGCTTTCCGCGCGTCGGGCATCGACCCGACAGAGCGCATCGTCGTGGTGACCGATCCGGGCTCGCCGCTCGACGTGGCCGCCCGCGCCGACGGCTACCAGGTCTTTAATGCAGATCCGAACGTCGGCGGTCGCTACTCGGCGCTGACCGCCTTCGGGCTGGTGCCGAGTGGACTGGCCGGTGTCGACATCCGCAACCTTCTCGACGAGGCGCAGGCGATCGAGCTCACGCTCGCGCTGGATACGCCCAACAACCCGGGCCTCGTGCTCGGTGCGGCGATCGCCGGCACGGTGCCGCTGAAAGACAAGCTCGGCATCGTCGCCGACGGCACATACATCGTGGGGTTCGCGGACTGGGCCGAGCAGTTGATCGCCGAGTCGACGGGCAAGGACGGCAAGGGCATCCTGCCGGTCGTCCTCGACGTGGACTCCCCCGAACTCAGCCTCGACTTGCCCGACCTGCAGATCGTGCGACTGGTCAAGGACCAGGAACAGACCCGCGTGGTTCGACAAGGCGAGATCGAGATCTCGGGCAGCCTCGGCGGTCAAATGCTGGTCTGGGAGTACGCGACAGCGGTCGCGGGTCGCCTGCTGGGGATCAATCCCTTCGACCAGCCCGACGTCGAGGCCGCCAAAATCGCCGCACGCGGATTGCTGGACAACCGTCCGGAGCCCGCGTCCCCGATGTTCGTCACCGATGACGGCATCGAGGTACGCACGCTCGGCGGACTCGCGATCGCCGAGCACACCCTGTCCGGCGCCATCGCCGCACTTCTCGCCGAGCTCGGCCCCACCGGCTACATCTCGCTGCAGGCATACCTAGACCGGGTGCACCGCCCCGAGTTCGCGGCTCTGCGCGATGTGACGGCAGCGAAGGCGAAGCGACCAGTGACGTTCGGCTGGGGCCCGCGCTTCTTGCACTCCACCGGTCAGTTCCACAAGGGTGGACCCGCGGTCGGTGTGTTCCTGCAGATCACGGCCGAGCCAGACCCGGCGCATGACCTGGCGATCCCCGATCGCCCGTTCACATTCGGGCAGCTCATTCAGGCGCAGGCCGCCGGTGACGCGAGCGTGCTCGCCGATCACGGACGCCCTGTGCTCACGCTCACGCTCCGCGATGTTGCGGCTGGCGCAGCGGCGATTACCGCCGCTATCGGTTAGTCACGCCGTCATGAGCTCGAGCGAATCGAGGAAAACCACTATGCCCGTCC
>JAYTXO010000235.1:0-8785 GCA_043742905.1 Microbacteriaceae bacterium
TGCGCTGTTCCTGGCCGGGCATGATGAACGTGCGGCCGACGTAACGGTTTTTGTAGAAGCCCTCGCGGTACTCGATGCCGAGCTTCTGGGCGACCTGCATGGCGGCGGGACGGGAGGAGTCCGGGATCGGCATGACCACGTCGATCGCCCCACTCGGCACGTGCCTCGCGATGGTGTCGGCCAGCCGATCACCGAGTCGGAGGCGGGCCTCGTAGACCGAGATCCCATTCATTACCGAGTCGGGGCGGGCCAGATAGACGTACTCGAACGAGCACGGAATGAGCACCGGATTCTTCGCGCACTGCCGGGAGAACATCTCGCCGTTGCGGGCGATATAGATTGCTTCGCCGGGCGCAACGTCTCTCACCACTTCGTAGCCAGCGCTCTCGAGGACGAGCGATTCACTGGCCACAACCCACTCGGTGCCCACCAGGCCGCTGGTGCGCTTGCCCAGAATGAGGGGACGGATGCCGAACGGGTCTCGGAACGCGAGCAGTCCCTGCCCGGCGATCAGCGCGATCGCGGCGTACGAGCCCTCGACCCGCTCGTGGAGTGTCGAGATCGCGTCGAACACCTGATCCGGGTCCAGGTCGGCGCCCCGCACCTGCTGCTGCAACTCGTGGGCCAGCACGTTGACGAGCAGCTCGGTGTCCGAGCTGGTGTTGAGATGCCGGCGATCGATGTGGAAAAGCGCCTCGGTGAGCTCACGCGTGTTCGTCAGGTTGCCGTTGTGCACGAGCACGATTCCGTACGGCGCGTTCACGTAGAACGGCTGGGCTTCCTGCTCCTTGTTGGCGTCGCCGCGCGTGGCGTAGCGCACGTGGCCGAGGCCCATGGTGCCGAGCAGGCCGCGCATGTCGCGGGTGCGGTATGCCTCGCGCACCTGGCCCTTGGCCTTCTGCATGTGGATGATGCTGCCGTCGCTGGTCGCGATCCCCGTCGAGTCTTGGCCGCGGTGCTGGAGAAGAGCGAGTGCGTCGTAGACCTGCTGGTTGACGGGACTCGAAGAGACGATGCCGACGATGCCGCACATGGGGCAGTTGGCTCCCAGAAAGATTGGTGGGGCGTACTCAACCGAGTACGCCCCAGTCTCTCACGGCTTCGCCGCCGCCGCCGCTGGTGCTGCGAAGCTGTTTCATGGCACGAGCGCGGTCGCGCCGTGAAGCTGTCAGCCCCTATCTAGCGCGCGACGACCGGCTCGTCCTCGGAGACCGTGGCGACGACGGCCGGTGCCGCCGGGGGGGCCACCGACGTCCCGTGACCGCGTCGACGGAACAGCAGCGCCGCGATAACGAGCCCGGCCGCGAAGAGCCCGGCCGCGTAACCGTATGCGGTGGCGTAGCCGTGCACCGCGGCCGCCGCGGCGACCGCGGGGGTCGGCGGCACGTGGGAGGCGACGTAGTCGGTCGCGGCGGTGGCGGCGAGCGTGTTGAGCAGCGCGGTTCCGATCGATCCGCCAACTTGCTGGCTGGTGTTGGTCATGGCCGAGGCAACCCCGGCGAACTGGCGGTCCACACCCAGCGTCGCGGTCTGCATTGAGGCCGGCATGATCGTTCCCATCGCGGCCCCCATAACCATCAGCGCCGGAAGTACGTTGGCGGCGTATGTGCTGTCGACCCTGAGCTGGGTGAGGATCAGCATCGCGATCACGCCGAGTCCCATGCCGACCGGGACCAGGATCTTGGGGCCGAATCGCGGTACGAAGAGGTTGGTGCCCAGCTGAGCGAAGAGCACCAGCATCCCGATCATCGGCAGGAACGACAGGCCGGTGTTGATCGGTGTGAACTTCAGCGTCGTCTCGAGGTAGTAGGTGACAAAGAGGAAGACGCCAAACATGGCCGCGCCCGCGATCAGGATGGACACATATGCAGCTCCCCGGTTGCGGTCGAGCACGACCGACAGGGGCAGCAGCGGATGGGCGGCGCGGCGCTGCCAGACCACGAAGGCGATGAGGAGCACGCCCGCGCCCGTCAGCATGCCCCATGTGAGTGGTGCGCTCCAGCTGTCGGTCTCGGCATTCGAGAACCCGTAGACCAGGCCGAACAGGCCTCCGGAGACGAGGATCGTTCCCGGAATGTCGAGCTTCGGACGGGGTCCACTCCGGGCGATGGTTGGAACTAGAAACACCGCGCCGATGATCGCGATGATCGCGATGACATCGTTGATGTACAGGTTCCAGCGCCATCCGACGTCCTGCGTCAGGTACCCGCCGAGCAGCAGCCCGATCGCACCGCCACCTCCGGCGAGCGCACCGAAGATGCCAAACGCGCGAGAACGCTCCTTGGGGATGGTGAAGGTCGTGGTCAGCACGGCGAGTGCGGTCGGGGCGAGCAGGGCGCCAAATGCTCCCTGCAAGGCGCGAGCGCCGACCAGCAGCCCGAAGGTGCCAGCTGCGCCGCCGAGAGCGGAGGCCAGGGCGAAGCCGATCAGGCCGATGATGAAGGCGCGCTTACGGCCGATCAGGTCGGAGATGCGACCGCCAAGGAGGAGGAGGCTACCGAAGGCGAGCGAGTATGCGGTGATGATCCACTGCCGGTCCCCATTGCTGAAACCGAGGTCGGCCTGGGCGTACGGAAGGGCGATGTTCACGACGGTGGCGTCGAGGACGACCATGAGTTGGGCGAGGGCGACCACCGCGAGTGTCCACCAGCGACGGCTCGAGACGGCGGTGACGGGAGGAGTCAAAGTCATGGGATCAACCATATACGGTACTGTTGAGTTTCGGAACTCAACAGTTTCTGAACAGCGTGGACGATGTACCATATGGACAAACAGGAAGAGGGGATGGCCGCAATGACGCAGCTCGACACCGCTCCAAAGCTCGGACGCAAGCGCGATCTCACGCGCGATCCCGAGATCCTGGATGCGACGCTCGACGTGCTTGCCGAGACCGGCTATGACGGCATGACCATCGACATGGTCGCGGCCCGCGCCAGGGCAGGCAAGGCCACGGTCTACCGCCGCTGGGCCTCAAAGGGCGAGCTCGTCATCGACGCGGTCGCCTGCATGAAGTCCGCTGATATCGACTTCGACGCCCTCCCTGACACGGGCACGCTGCGCGGCGACCTGGTCGCGATGATCAAGCCGCACTCCATCGAAGACGGTGCCAAGAAGCTGAACGTGATGGCCGGTCTGGTCTCGCTGCTGTCTCGACAGCCGGAGCTGGCCGATGCGGCTCGTGCGGCGGTTATCGAGCCCCGCGCGAAGGTCAACCGGATTTTCCTGACGCGTGCGATCGACCGCGGCGAGATCCCGGCCGATGTGGACGTCGATCTGCTCGCGCAGCTCGGTGGTGCCATGGCCGCGTATCGCACGCTCATGTTGGGCCTGCCGGTCGACCGGGCGTTCGTGCTCTCGGTGATCGACGGCGTGATCCTGCCGGCCTGCAGACTCTGACTCCGAACCGGATGTGTGCCGTCGGGGCGGCCTTACGCTCGGAGTCCACACGTCCCGGGGAGCGCCCCGCTACCCTGGGCAGGTGAGCGCGACCAACAGTTACTCCGAGGCCGGCGTCGATATCGCAGCGGGCGACCGTGCGGTCGAGTTGATGAAGGCGGCCGTCGCCCGGACCCACGGCTCCGAGGTACTCGGCGGGGTAGGCGGCTTCGCCGGTCTGTTCGACGTGTCGTTTCTGCGGGACTTCACGAAGCCTCTGTTGGCCACCAGCACGGATGGCGTTGGCACCAAGATCGCGATCGCCCAGGCGCTCGACAAGCACGACACCATCGGCCAAGACCTGGTGGGCATGGTGGTGGACGACATCGTGGTGGTGGGTGCACGCCCGCTCTTCATGACCGACTACATCGCCTGTGGCAAGGTCGTACCCGAGCGCATCGCCACGATCGTCGGCGGCATTGCGGCGGCATGTGACGCAACCGGCACCGCGCTCGTCGGCGGCGAGACGGCCGAACACCCTGGGCTCCTCGCTCCCGACGACTATGACGTGGCGGGAGCCGCCGTAGGCGCGGTCGAAGCGGATGCCGTGCTGGGCCCCGAGCGCGTAGAGCACGGTGACGTGGTGGTCGCTATCGCGTCGAGCGGATTGCACAGCAATGGCTTCTCGCTGGTGCGCCACATTCTCGCCGAGCGCCGGATGAGTTACACCGAGACCTCGGCCGACCTCGGCGGCGTGGTCGGCGAACTCCTGCTTGAGCCGACACGCCTCTACACGAAGCCGCTCTTGCGCGTGATCGACGAGCTGCCCGGCTCCGTGCACGCCCTCAGCCATGTCACGGGCGGTGGGATCGCAGCTAATTTGGCGCGCGTTCTGCCACGTGGCGCGTGGGTTGAGTTGGATCGCTCCACCTGGAGCCCCCAGCCGGTGTTCCGCGTTCTGGCTGCGTGGGGGGGCATCTCGCTGGCCGACGTCGAGGGCACCTGGAACTTGGGCGTTGGCATGATCGCGATCGTTGCGCAGGGCGCCGCGAGCGCGGTGACGCATGCCCTCACCGCAGCCGGACTCCCCGCCTGGGTCGCCGGGCGGGTCACGACCGGCGAGCGTGACCTCGACGGCTTCGAGCAGGGCGCCAAAGGCGTCGACGGCGGAGCCGTCAAGCTGGTCGGAGCGTTCGCGAACTAGCGGAAGCTAGCTCGCTACGCAGATTTCGACTGGTCGACGTCGTCGTCTAGTTCGTCGACGGAGTACACCGAATACTCGGGCCACTTCTCGAGATCCTCCTCGAGTTGCTCCGGATTTGCGGCTCGGGTTTCGCCCTGGAGTATCTCGTGAGCAGAAAGCTCTTGCTGAAGTGCACCGTAGTTGGTGTCGGGAGAGAAGTACTTCAGGTCGCGTGCGACCTTGGTGTGCTTCGCTTTTTGACGGCCGCGCCCCATGCGTGACCCCCTCATCGATCAGAATGCTGAACAGGTTAAAGACTGCGTAAAAGCCTATCACGCAGCATCCACCGCCCAGGATGTGTGGCCGTGTCCCCAGCCGCGACCGCCGCGGGCATGCTGAGCCGCGGTTTTCTGGGTGGCCCGGTAACGTTGTCGCGTGACCGAGCGCACCACCGACACGCCTGTGGTTGTGGTCGGCGCGGGACAAGCGGGGCTGTCGGTGGCCTACTATCTGCGCCGGTTGGGACTGGATCCGGGCAATGATTTTGTGCTGCTCGATCGAGGGCCTGGTGCGGGCGGCGCGTGGCAATTCCGCTGGGAAGCGCTGAAGCTGGGGTACGCCCATCGCGTGAACGATCTGCCCGGCATGGAGGAGCTCGGCGTCAGCTTCGACAGCGCCGATCGGAAGGCGCCCGCGAAGGATGTCGTCGCCGACTTCTACCGGCGTTACGAGGAGTACTTCGGGTTGCAGGTGGTGCGCCCGGCCAACGTCACGCGGGTTGAGGCGACTCTCGACGGTTTCGCGGTGCGGTTCGGTGGCGACTACGGGGAGCGCGAGGTGTCGACTCGGGTGCTGGTGAACGCGACGGGGACCTGGGGCTCGCCCTTCATTCCGTACTACCCCGGCATGAATGACTTCGAGGGCCGCCACCTGCACACCGTCGAGTACGGCAGTGCGGCCGATTTCGCCGGGAAGGACGTGGTCGTCGTCGGCGGCGGCACGAGCGCGATCGGCTTCCTGGTGGAGCTCGAGAACGTCGCGGGCTCCATCACCTGGGTTGCACGTCGCCCCATCGAATTCCTGGAGGACCAGGAACTCAACATCGAGTCGGGCGTTGGCGCCGTGGCGCTTCAGGATGCGGCAGCGCGCGAGGGCCGCGCGCTGCCGAGCATCGTTTCAACGACGGGTGTGCCGCGCTCCCGTCGGATCCAGGCCGCCATCGATCGTGGCCTCCTGCGCGCCCAGCCGATGTTCTCCTCGATCGAGAAGGCTGGCGTCCGCTTTCCCGACGGACGAGTCCAGCACGCCGATGCGATCATCTGGGCCACCGGCTTCCGGCCGGAACTGCGGCACCTCGCGCCCCTCAAGCTGCGGGAAAAAGAGGGTGGCATCGGGGTCGGCGGCGGCGCAGCCTGGCGCAACGCGCGGGTGTTCTTCGCGGGCTACGGCCCCACCGCGTCCACAATCGGAGCGAACAGGGCGGGCCGCACCATCGCGCGCCAGGTGGTCGCGACTCTTTCGTCGCTCGATCAGCGGTAGCCGCGGCATCCGGATGCTGACCGGGCGTTCCACGCGATTCTGACTTGATCTGCCGGCCGCCGCGCGCGCCGCCGTTCGACAAAATTGCTTAGGTCGGACGCCTCGGTCTCTAGGTGGTTGGCAAGTCGGTGCGGGTCGGACCCGCGTGCGGGCTACCCGGAGCCGCTGGCCAGCGCGAAACCGACCACGGCTGAGGCGATCCCGATCACCAAGTTCGCCAGCATGCTGCCGAGGGCGGTGCGCCACCGTCCGGCGAGGGTGAGTTGCACGGTCTCGACGCTCAGGGTGCTGAAGGTGGTGAGGCCGCCGGCGATGCCGCCGAGCACGACGAGCCGCGCATCCGGGCCGATCGCACCCGACTGCACCAGACCGAGCACGATGCCGCCGATCATCGAGCCCACTGCGTTGACGAGCAGCACAGCCAGCGGCAGTCTCGAGCGACTGGCGAACAGGATGGATGCCGCGTACCGCAGCAGCGCACCGATCGCACCTGCTGCGAGCGCGACGATGACCACGAGCGCGCTCACTCGTGGACCTCCAGGACGGGGACCCCGAGAGAGCCGAGCCGCAGCCCGAGTAACGCGGCACCGAGACCGCCGACGAGCGAGACCGCCAGGTAGAGCAGCGCTAGCAGCGGCATCCCGGCTTGCGTCAGCGTGAGTAGCGAGACGATCAGCGCAGAGAACGTCGTGAACGACCCGAGCAGCCCGGTTCCGAGGCCGCCGCGCAGCCAGATGGGTGCCGCGGGCCAGACCCGCGCGACCAGGAACGCCAGCGCGAATGAGCCGATGACGTTGATAAGCAGCGTCGACCAGGGGAAAACCCCGTCGCGGTGCGGGAGCGCTGCGTCAATCCCGAGGCGCAGCCCGGTGCCGATGAGGCCGCCGAGCAGCACCGCGACGATCGTCATCCCCTGTTGGATGCTTTCGACGTCGTCTTGTCAGCCGTCGCCTTGCTTGCCGTGCGCAAAGGAGCGCCCGCGCCGATATTCTCCGGGGGTGTGGCCTTGGCGACAGGCTTCGTGTCGGTCTTGGACGTCGCGCTCTTCGTGGGGACCTGCCCGTTACGGGTTGCACGCTTCGAGGCGGCGTCGGCGCGGGCGGCCTTGATCGCGGCGGGCGGCATCGCCTTCCGCTGCACAGGACGACGCAACTCACCACGGCGGTCCTGCCCGGGCAGGGGTCGCGAGCGACGGCCGTAGACCATGTCGGAGGAGTCAAGTAGCCACGGGACGAGCACAATCATCACGCCGTGCACGAGCATCAGCTTGTGGCGGATGCGTCGTGCCTTGTGGTTGTGAAGGAGGTTCTCCCACCAGTGGCCGACGATGAACTGCGGCGTATAGACGGTGGCGACCTCGGAGCCGTGGTTGATGTGACAGGCCTTGATGTACTTGATGAGCGGCACGCTGATATCGCGGTACGGGGATTCGAGCACCCGCAGCGGGATCTTGATGTTGTGGCTCTGCCACTGCCGCTCGAGCTCTTCGGTGGCGCCCTCGTCGATCGAGACGTGGATAGCCTCGATGGTGTCGTGGCGGGCCGCGATCGCGTAGTCAAGAGCCTTGAGCACCGGCTTGTTCATCTTGCCGACCAGCACGATCGCGTGATCACCCTTCGCCCCGAAGCGGGTAGTGGAATCCGCTTCGATCTCGATGTCGACGTCGCGGTAGTAGCGGTTCACGCCAAGCATGAGGGTGTAGAGCACCGGCATGATCACGAAGACCAGCCAGGCACCGTGGGTGAACTTGGTGATGGTGACGATCACCAACACCGTGAAGGTCATGAAGGCGCCGAAGCTGTTGATCGCGAGGTAGGTGCGCACCTGCGCGCGCTTCAGTTCCCCTGTGCCCTCGCGCAGCAGCCGGCGCCAGTGCCGGATCATGCCCGTCTGGCCGAGCGTGAACGAGACGAAGACGCCAATGATGTAAAGCTGGATCAGCGAGGTGACGCTGGCGCGGTAGACGATCAGAATGACGATGGCGGTGGCCGCGAGGGCCAGTACGCCGTTTGAGTAGATCAGGCGGTCGCCGCGGGTTGCGAGCGACTTGGGCGCGTAACGGTCGGTCGCCAGCACCGAGCCGAGCAGTGGAAACCCGTTGAAGGCGGTGTTGGCCGCGAGCAGCAGCACCGCGGCAGTGGCCGCCTGGATGACGAAGAACGGGACCGTGTTGTTGCCGAACACTGCGGCCGCAATCTGCGCGATCACGCTGCGCTGCGGCGCGGTGGCGCAGTCCACGAAGCCCACCAGGTTGCAGGTGTCCTCCACGTAGTGCACTCCGGAGACGAGGGCGACGGTGATGAGCCCGATGAAGAGGACGATCGCGATGCTGCCCATGGCCACGAGCGTCAACTGCGCGTTCTGGATCTTCGGGCGACGGAACGCCTGCACGCCGTTCGAGATCGCCTCAACACCGGTGAGGGCGGAGCACCCGCTCGAGAACGCTCGCAACAGCAACAAGATGACGGCGGCCTGCGCAATCGACTGACCCTTGACAGCGAAGTGAGCCGTCTCAGCGACAGGTGCGTCGCCGGATGCGGTCCGAATCAACGCGACGATAATCATGATCGCGATGCTTGCGATGAACAGGTAGGTCGGCACGGCGAACGCCTTGCTCGACTCGCGCACCCCGCGGAGGTTGACTGCGGCCAGGATGACGACGAACATCACGGCCAGCTCGACGCGGAA
>JAYTXO010000236.1:0-3376 GCA_043742905.1 Microbacteriaceae bacterium
GGCAGTGTCCGCGATGAACGGCGCGATCTACGACTCGACCTGGAATGTCTTTTTCAAGATGCATTTCGGCAAGCTCTACGAGGGGATGCTCGCCACCAGTCTTGGCCCGCTCGACGTCGCCCTCGGCGAGATCTCGCTTGCTCTGCTGCGCGGTGGACTGTACGCAACGGCGTTCATGGTTGTGATGCAGTTGCTGGGGTTGAATCTCGCCTGGACGGCGATCCTCGCCTTGCCAGCCGTGCTGCTCATCGCCTTCGGCTTTGCGAGCCTCGGGATGGCGGTGACCAGCTACTTGAAGACGTTCCAGCAGATGGCTTGGATCAACTTCATCCTGCTGCCGATGTTTCTGTTCTCGGCGACGTTTTACCCGCTGAGTGTGTACCCGCAATGGCTGCAGTGGATCATCCAAGCACTGCCACTCTGGCAGGGCGTCGAGCTGATTCGCGGCCTGACCACCGGTGCTCTCAGCGCGGGGATGCTGTGGCACGTGTTCTACTTCGCGGTGCTGATCGTCGGTGGGCTGGTCTTCACCACCCGGCGGTTGCGGTCGCTCTTCCTGGACTAGGCCCGGCGGCTACATTGACGCCGAGGGTGACGCCGAGGGTGACGCCGAGACCGATTCGGGCTCGCAAGTCGGGCGTACTCAGAGCTGCGGCGAACTGCTCGAAGCTGGGCTGCATGACATCCGCTTTTGGGAGTGGCGCCAGCGTCGACACCTGACCCCAAAGACGAGCAGTACGCGACGAACGACTAAACAACACCCTTAGTCAAGATGAACACACCAAACGGCACGGTCTCCAGAGTGTGCACGATCGCCTGCGCGTGCTTGGCGCGCTCGTAGAAGTCGAAGCGGCGGATGACGCCGAACTCGAGTGGGCGTCCGTCGTGACGGCGCGCCGTTTCGAGCACCGCCAACTGCATGTCGTTGGTAGCTGTCGGGTCATCCTGCGGGCCCATTCGTTCCAACGGCACGTCGACCGAGCGGTCGAGCGGGAACACAGTGAGGATCGCATCGAACACCTCCACAATGCTCTCGCAATCGACACGAAGGGTCGGCACTCCCCGCGTGTAGGAAGGGAAGTTGCGATCGGCGATGACCAGCTGGTCGCCGTGCCCCAACTCATCGAGCATCTTGAGTATGGCGCCGCTGAGCAGCGGGTTGATTCCTTTAAGCATGGGTTGAGGCTAGCTGCTCGCGCAGTAGTGCGAGATGGCCTGATACACCGTTGCGGCGACATCCGGGCCAACTTTTGCCGACACCGTGTATCCGGCGATGAACGACGCCCGGTAAACGGGATTGTCGAATCCGTCGGAAATTGACGCGGTGCTGGCGCACGTCTTGCCGGCCTCGGCGTTGACCGTGTCGGTCAGTGACCGCAGCCGGGAGTCGCTCATCCCGGCGGCGGTCGCCGCTGGGATGGTGTGCTTTTCGGACTCGAATATGACCTCCATGAGGCGGTACTCGCGATCCGTGAGCCCGTGCGTGTCGGCTGGCACGTCGTCGGCAACGGTCGTCGCGGTGGTTGAAGAGCGCACCGCGGCGGGGCGACTCGCAACGGCGCTCCGGAAGACGCTCGACCAGACGTTCAGTGCCGTTACCACCAGCACAACCGCGACCAGCAGAGACCCGGCGACGATGATCAGCGACCGCGCACTCGTCGGAATGCGCGAGGCAGCTGGCGCGACTTCCCACTCGGGCGTAGCCACCGGAGCGTTCAGCACGGGAGGCGGCCCGAAGGGATCCGCTGAGGCGACAGCGAACGCAGACACCGAGACGGGCTCGGGTACCCGCGGCGACTCGGCGGATGCCGCGGTTGCAACCGGGAACATGGCGAGCCACCTGTCGTAGTAGTCGGTCGCCCAGTCGTAGCGAGTCAGCAGTGCTGCCGCATCGGCGTCTCCGATCGAGAGCCCGATGGGTGCACGGAGTGCCGGGTCGCGCAACGCCGCCACGAACTCCTCGAACCTCGGATGCATCTGCGACTCCCCCCGGTGCCCGAACCCGTTGGGCACGGCGCGTGATCCAGAGTATTCCTTTCGTTCCGAAAGAACTGTCCCAACTTCGAGGGCCGACGCCGCGAGCGGTGCGGGTTCGGTATCACTCTGGATCGGCAGACGCCCGAACAGTGACACCGCCAGCTCGACGAACTGGCTGCACGAGATCACATCTCCCACGGCATTCCGCGCTGACCGGGGATCCGAGCGGCGGCAGAGAGTTAGCTGCCGAGCCCGCGCAAAGCGTGCGCAGTGGACAGCGCGGCCTCGGCTGCGCGACCGCCCACGTCTTCCTTCGAGCCCGGCAGCCCGGCCCGGTCGAGTCCCTGCTGCTCGTCCTCCACCGTGAGAACGCCGAACCCGACCGGCTTGCCCGTCTCAAGGGCAACGCGGGTGAGGCCGTCCGTGGCGGCGGCCGCAACGAAGTCGAAGTGTGGAGTCTCGCCGCGCACGATCACACCGAGGGCGACCACGGCATCCGCGCCCGCCTCAAGCACCGCTTTCGCGACCAGCGGCAACTCGAAGCTGCCAGCGACCTGCACGATCGACACCTCCGCACCGCTCGCGTCAAGCACTCGGTGCGCGCCAGCGAGCAGGCCGTCGGCGATTTGGTGGTGCCAGAGTCCGGACACGATGGTGACCTTGAGGCCCGCACCGTCGGTGTTCAGGATGGGGTGGCCTTCGCCGCTCATCGGGTGCCTTCCTTGTACTGCAGTTCGGACTGGATGGGGGCGTCGATCGTCGCATTCAGAAGCTTATGGGCGGGAAGCGCGTGGCCCATGCGGTCGCGCTTCGCGTCGAGGTAGGCCGCGTTGAACTCGCCGACTCCAACCACCAGCGGCACCAGCTCGGTGACGGTCACGCCGCGCTCGCGCAGTTGCCGCGCCTTCTCGGGGTTGTTGCTGAGCAGGCGCACGCTCGAAATGCCAAGATCCTTCAGGATGCCAGATGCCGCTCCGTAGTCGCGCGCGTCGGCTGGGAACCCCAGTGCGAGGTTCGCGTCGATGGTGTCGAGCCCCTCCTCCTGCAGCTTGTACGCCTTGAGCTTGTTGACCAGGCCGATTCCCCGCCCCTCGTGACCGCGCAGGTAGATCACCACGCCGCCCTGCTGCTGGACGGTATCAAGGGCTGCCTGTAATTGCGGGCCGCACTCGCACTTGACGGAGCCGAACGCCTCGCCGGTCAGGCATTCCGAGTGCACCCGGACGAGGGCGCCGTTCTGCAGCTCGCCACCGCTGGGGCCCGCAGCAATGAACGCGACGTGATCCGTGCCGGTCGAGCGATCGCGGTAGGCCCGCACGCGGAACATGCCGTGCTCGGTCGGCACGTTGGTCTCAACCTCGAAGGTCAAGCGCGAGGACTCGGGAATCTCGACGATCGC
>JAYTXO010000237.1:0-4460 GCA_043742905.1 Microbacteriaceae bacterium
GTGAGCGTGGTGGGCGCCGCGCTGATTCCCGCCTTCGCGAAGAGATCCTTGTTGTACCAGAAGCCTTCGATGCCGTAGTTGAAGGGCAGCCCGTAGGTCTTGCCGTCGATCTGCCAGCCGCTCGCTGCGCCGCCAATCGCGGTGAGCTGCGGCTTGATCTGGGACGAGATGTCCTTGAGGTAGCCGGCCGCAACCTGATCTTTCAGCTCGCCGCCTCCCCAGGCCTGGAACAGGTCGGGTGGGGTGTTCGACCGCAGAGCGTTCGGGATGAGGGTCTTCTGCAAGTCCTCGTTCTGATAGCCGGTCACCTTGACAGTCACATTGGGGTGCGCCTTCTCGAACTCCTTGGCGACGTCTGCCCACAGACCCTTGAGCGGTTCGGCGGTGGCGTTGTGCCACCAAGTGAGCGTGACCTTGCCGTTGGCGCTGCTGCTCGATCCCGAGCTGCAGCCCGCCAGCGCGCCCGCCGCGAGGGCGGCGACGGCGCCGAAGGCGACCAGGGCCTTCATGCTGAGTTTTTTGTTCATCATTGAACTCCTCGAAAGTTTCGATCATTTAACCGAAAGTGATTGGGATATTCGGATCATATGGTGTGGTCGCATTTGCCGTCAAGGGCAACAAATAACCTTCGACGGCATCGCCCTCGGATAAAGTGGCGACGTGATAGGCCCAGTGACCGGCCTCGGACGCAACCTCGACGGAGTGCGTCGGGGCAACCTCGCGGCGGTGCTCGGACTCGTGCACCGCGCCGGCGCCGCGTCCCGCTCCGAGATCACGCGGCTCACCGGACTCAACCGCTCGACCGTCGCCGCGCTGGTCGCCGAGCTGGTCGCGCTTGAACTCGTGGTGGAGAACAGCCCGGAGTCTACGAACCGGGTCGGCAGGCCGTCCCCGGTCGTCACGCCGCACCCGGGCCCGGTGGCGATCGCCGTGAACCCGGAGCTTGACGCGATCACGGTCGGCATCGTCGGTCTGGATGCGCGGGTGCTCCGGCGGGTGCGGCGGGAGGTCGATCATCCGATCACCGCCGAGGAGACAGCCGCGCTGGTCGCCCAAATCCTCGCCGAGTCGAATGCGGATCTCATCGGCCACCGGGTCGTCGGAATCGGGCTCGCCGTGCCCGGTCTGGTGCGCTCCGACGACGACACCGTGCGCTGGGCGCCGCACCTCGGCTGGATGGACTCGGCGATCGTGTCGCTGGTTGGCGCGGCGACTGGACATCCGGTTCGGGCCGGCAACGACGCGAGTCTCGGAGGTCGAGCCGAACACCTCTTCGGCGTTGGCAAGGGTATCGACGATCTGATTTACCTCAACGGCGGCGCCAGCGGCATTGGCGGTGGCGTCATCTCCGGCGGCGTCGCACTCGGAGGCCACCGCGGCTACGCAGGCGAGTTCGGCCAGAACCGCCCAGGGTTCGCCGACCCTTCCGATCGGCGCACCCCAAACGGAACCCTCGAGGACGAGGTCAGCAGGGCAAGACTCCTCGCCGCCGTGGGGCTCGCGGGCGGCGATGAGACCGTGCTCGAGCGTGCCGTCCTGGCCTCGACGTCACCCGCGGTGCACGAGGAGCTCGCCCGGCAGCGTCGGGTGCTCGCTGTCGCGCTCAGCAACGCGATCAACGTGCTGAACCCCGAGCTGGTCGTGCTCGGCGGCTTCTTGGCGAGCGTCTACGCCTCCGATCCGCGCGGGCTCGAG
This sequence comes from Microbacteriaceae bacterium, assembly GCA_043742905.1. Taxonomy (GTDB): domain Bacteria; phylum Actinomycetota; class Actinomycetes; order Actinomycetales; family Microbacteriaceae; genus Lysinimonas. Next base: position 1,696 of record JAYTXO010000237.1, read on the forward strand.
ATGGGTGTCGCGGCCCAGGCAGTGCCCGCATCCTGGGAGGGCACGCGCATCCGCCCGGCCGGTCTGGGCGAGGATCGACTGATGATCGGCGCGGCAGAACTCGCGTTCGCCAGCCTCTTGGCTGATCCGGCCGGTGACGGACCCATGGGCTCAGCGCGTGACTGAAACGCTTCAAATCCGCTAAATTACTTTCACGGCGGAATATCTTTGCCGACCGTGACATTGCCACACTGAGCCGAGTCCGGCACTCACACACCCTTAATCGAAGAGGCCTTTCGCTGTGACCACCGTTGCCCATCCCGGAGACGCACTTTCGCGTGGCCAGCGGCTTGTCTACATCATCGGACTGGGCCTCCTGGTGGCTCTCGGGCCGTTCACGGTCGACCTCTATTTGCCCGCGTTCCCGAGCGTCGCGCGCGAGTTCTCGGCGACCGACGCCGCCGTGCAACTGACCCTGACTGCGACCTCGATCGGCTTCGCGGTCGGACAGTTGGTCGTGGGCCCGTGGAGCGATCGCGTCGGCAGACGCACCCCGTTGCTGATCGCGACGGCGGTCCACATCACCGCGAGTCTTGGCGTGGCGATCGCGCCGAACGTCGAGGTGCTCACGCTGCTCCGCATCGCGCAGGGCATCGGCGCTGCCGGCGGCGCGGTTGTGGCGCTCGCGATCGTGCGCGACCTGTTCGGCGGGCAGCCGCTGATCCGGATGCTGTCCCGCCTCGCCCTCGTAACGGGCCTCGCCCCCATCCTCGCGCCCGTGATCGGCTCGCAGTTGCTCCTGGTGATCGACTGGCGCGGCATTTTCGTCGCCCTTGCCGCCTACGGGGCCCTGGTACTGGCCATCGCGGCGCTCCTCATCGTGGAGACGTTGCCTCCCGAACGGCGTGGGATATCTGGGCACAGCACGGTTCGAGAACGGTATCGGGCGCTCTACACCGACCGGGTCTTCGTTGGGCTCGCGCTCATCGGCGGCATGGTGTTCTCCGCCCTGTTCGTCTACCTGTCGTCGTCGTCGTTCCTGTTCCAGAACATCTACGGCTTCACCCCGCAACAGTTCGGCCTGCTCTTCGGTATCAACTCGATCGGGGTCGCGCTCGCCTCGCAGACCTCTTCGCGCGTCATGCGCCGGGTCGCCCCGCAATGGGTGCTGACCACGGCGATCACCGTCATGCTCCTCTCGGTGTTGCTGATCGCGCTCTTCCACGTGCTCGGATTTGGCCTGATTTCGGTTGTGATTCCGCTGTTCTTCGCGATCGCAAGCTTCGGGTTCGGCTTTCCGAGCATCCAGGTGCTCGCCCTCGCGCATCACGGGCAGGAGGCAGGGACGGCGGCATCGCTGCTAGGCGCGGTCAACGCCGGCCTCGCTGGAATCATCTCGCCGATCGTCGGAGTGATCGGGATCACCAGCGCGCTGCCGATGGCCCTGGTGATGTCGGCGGTGCTGATTGTCGCGCAGATCGTGCTGTGGACGGTAGTCCGGCCCCGCAGCGTGCCGTCGATCGGTTACTGATCTGGGCGCTCGCCTGGGGCGCGACACTGCACGATGTCACCCCGCGGATCCGCGCGCAGACGGCTAGAAGCTCGCGGCGGCGATCGCGCAGCTCGGCTGCCGCCCGAATCTGACCGCTCGCAAGCGCCGACGAAACCAACGGCCGCAACCCCTGATGTGGCCGCACCGCTGCGATTGGGCACGGTTTCCGCGGGGGGATGCGACGGAATCCGGCGTCACACCCGGCTTCCGCGCGCGATAACGTCGTCCCCATGAGAATCCTCCTGGTGGGTGCCGGCGGCGTCGGTGACGCCATCGCCAAGATCGCGGCGCGCCGTGACTTCTTCGAACTGATGGTCGTGAGCGACTACGACCTGTCCCGGGCAGAGCGCACGATCGCCTGGATCGAGGCGAAGCACGGGGACCAGAACGGTCGCTTCGCAGCAGCCAAGATCGACGCCTCGAATCCGGATGACGTCACACGCGTCGCACGTGAACACGGTGCCACTCACGTGATGAACGCGGTGGAGCCCAAGTTCGTCCCGACGATCTTCGCGGGCGCGCTGGCCGCAGACGCCAACTACCTCGACATGGCGATGAGCCTTTCCGAGCCGCATCCCGAGAACCCGTACACCGAGACGGGCGTCAAACTGGGCGACGATCAGTTCGAGCAGGCGCCCGACTGGGAGAAGGCGGGCAAGCTCGCCCTGGTCGGGATGGGCGTTGAGCCCGGCCTCAGCGACGTCTTCGCACGCTACGCCGTCGACGAGCTGTTCTCGGAGGTCGACGAGCTCGGCACGCGCGACGGGGCGAACCTCATCGTGCGCGACGAGGCCGGTAATGAGATCTTCGCGCCGAGCTTCAGCATCTGGACCACCATCGAGGAGTGCCTGAACCCTCCCGTGGTCTGGGAGAAGGAGAAAGGCTGGTTCACGACGCCCCCGTTCTCCGAGCCTGAGACGTTCGTCTTCCCCGAGGGCATCGGCCCGGTCGAGTGCGTCAACGTCGAGCACGAGGAGGTGCTGCTGATGCCGCGTTGGCTCAACGCGAAGCGCGTCACCTTCAAGTACGGACTCGGTGACGAGTTCATTGGCGTGCTCAAGACCTTGCACGCGTTGCACCTCGATTCCGTGGCTCCGCTCCGCGTGCGCAGCGCGAACGGAGTGGTGGAGATCGCCCCGCGTGACGTCGTCGCGGCCGCGCTGCCTGATCCAGCCTCGCTCGGCCCGCGGATGACCGGCAAGACCTGTGCGGGCGTATGGGTGACCGGAACCGG
>JAYTXO010000238.1:0-5852 GCA_043742905.1 Microbacteriaceae bacterium
CCAACGCAGCCCTGGCGATCGAGACCGGGGTGCCAGCGCAGAACACACTCGTGGGTGAGAACGGCATGGTCGTCGACCTCAAAGACGGGGTTGCACGCGTCGTCGGCCAGCTCGACGTCGGCTTCGTCTACGTCGATGGCTCCTCGGTCGGCGAGATCACCGATGCCGACCTCAAGGATCGTCGCATCCTCGCGGAGGAGGGCTTCATCTCGATTTTCATCGCGATCGACAGCCAGACCGGTCGCGTGATCGTCGGCCCGGAGATTCAGGCCCGCGGATTCGCGGAAGACGAGTCGGTGTTCGACGACGTGAAGCCACAGGTGATCAAGGCGCTACAGGAGGCCGCGCAGAACGGGACACGCGACACGCACGGCTTCAGCCAGGTCATTCGGCGCGTCGTCGGCCGCTGGGTGAACACGCAGCATCGCCGACGTCCAATGATCATCCCGGTGGTCATCGAGGTCTAGGTTTCGCCCCGTCGGTGGGGGTCGGCGCGTTGGCGGGACTGCGATCGGCTCTCGTTGTGGTCCGGGTTTAGCTGATCCACGCGATCGGCTACTGACCCGAGCCGCGCGCGCCTCCCCGCCGCGAACGCCTCTCGCGGATACCGTGACCGCATGGCCACCAGAACCCGGTCGTCGTCTCCGCGTGTCCGCTCGAACAGCACCTCGCGCTCCACGAGCACGCGCTCGAACGCGACGCGAAACCAGTCGACCCGTAACCTGCCGACGAAGAAGCTTCCGGCGAAAGCCGCCGCGAACAAGAACCTCGTCACGGTCGACGAGCCCGGGGTGCTCAGTAGCGCGTGGCTCGGCCTCGCCCACATCGTCGGCGGGGGAGCGCGGCTGTTCGGCAAGGAGACCTTGGCGAAGCAGGAGCGCCGGGACGGCGTGCCGTTTTTCTTCGTGACCCTGGCGATTGCCGGCGCGGTCGTGGAATGGTTCTTCGCCACCAACGACGTCGCCATCGCGCTCGACGTGTACACCTTTGGGGGACTCTTAGGCCGCGTCGCATTCGCGCTGCCTGTGATCATGCTGGTGTTCGCGGTCTGGCTGTTCCGGCATCCGGCAACGGTCCACGACAACACCCGCATCGGCATCGGGCTCAGCCTGCTGCTGACCACCATCAGCGGCCTCAGTCATATCTTCGGCGGCAGCCCCCAGCCCGCGCAGGGGGCCGTCGCTCTGGCGCACGGTGGCGGCATCATTGGCTGGATCGTCGGCCAGCTCTTCGTGCAGACCAATCTCGCCTGGCTCGGCGTGATCGTGCTCGGCGGATTCCTGCTGCTGTCGCTTTTCATCATTACCAAGACGCCTCCGAACAAGATCGGATGGCGCCTCCGCGAGCTCTACGCGTACCTGTTCGGCGCCCAGGCGCCCGAAGCGCGCGAGAAGGTCGTCGTGGGTGTCGGCGCCACGGGAGAGCAGGAGTTCGGATCCCTCAGCGACCTCGGCCTCGAGATGGACGACCCTGCCTCCATGCCGTGGTGGCGTCGCGGCAAGCCGAAGAACGCCGAGCCAGCCTTCGACAGTCCGGTCATCGGCTCTGATTCGAATGCTGACCAGGCCACCGAGATCATCGATCACACCCAGCGAGAGCAGTTCGACATCGAACTGCTCGAGGAGCTGGTGCGCGCCGAGGACGCCGTCAAGCGCTTCACGGGAGAGGTGGACGCGGGGGCGACTGGCATCCGTGAAGACGGGGCAGCTGCTCCTCTTCCGGGATTTGGCGGAGCAACCGAACGTGGACGCGCCGGTGAGTTCGACGAGGCATCGGCAGCACCCTCGACTCCAACGGCCAGGCCGAGCGCGCCGCGCCGCGCCTATCGGCTGCCAGGGGCGTCCATCTTGTCAGCGGGGACGCCGCCCAAGGCGAAGACGCCGGCCAACGACGAGGCCATCGCCGCGATCACGAACGTGCTGAACCAGTTCCAGGTGGATGCGCGCGTGACCGGCTTCAGCCGCGGCCCGAGCGTCACGCGCTACGAGATCGAGCTCGGTCAGGGTGTGAAGGTCGAGCGTGTCACCGCACTCGCCAAGAACCTCTCGTATGCGGTCGCGTCGAACGAAGTCAACATCCTGTCGCCGATCCCGGGCAAGAGCGCGATCGGTATCGAGATCCCGAACAAGGACCACGAGACCGTCTCGCTCGGTGATGTACTGCGCTCGGGTGCAGCTTCCAAAAGCGTGCACCCGATGACCATCGGACTCGGTAAGGACGTCGAGGGCGGATTCGTCGTCGCGAACCTGGCCAAGATGCCGCACCTCCTGGTGGCAGGCGCGACAGGGTCCGGCAAGTCCAGCTTCATCAACTCGGTGATCGCGAGCGTGTTGATGCGGGCCAAGCCGGCCGAGGTGCGGATGGTGCTGATCGACCCGAAGCGCGTTGAGCTTGCCGCGTACCAGGGCGTCCCGCATCTCATCACCCCGATCATCACGAATCCCAAGAAGGCGGCGGAAGCGCTGCAGTGGGTCGTGAAGGAGATGGACATGCGGTACGACGACCTCGCGTCGTTCGGCTTCCGTCACATCGACGATTTCAACCGCGCCGTGCTGGCCAACGAGATCGTGCTTCCCGTCGGCTCGGAGCGGGTATTGCAGCCGTATCCGTACCTGCTGGTCGTCGTCGACGAGCTCGCCGACTTGATGATGGTCGCCCCGCGTGATGTCGAGGACTCGATCGTGCGGATCACGCAGCTGGCTCGAGCCTCCGGCATCCACCTGGTACTCGCGACGCAGCGACCCTCTGTCGATGTCGTCACTGGACTGATTAAGGCGAACGTCCCGTCGCGGCTGGCCTTCGCGGTGTCGAGCATGACCGATTCCCGCGTCATCCTTGACCAGCCGGGTGCCGACAAGTTGATCGGCCAGGGCGACGGGTTGTTCCTGCCGATGGGGGCCTCCAAGGCGATCCGGGTGCAGGGAGCATGGGTTACCGAGGAGGAGATCGCCGCCGTCGTCGCGCACGTGACCGAGCAGGCTCGACCCGAGTATCGCGAGGATGTCGCTGCCGTGGCCCAGAAGAGGGACGTCGACGGTGACATCGGCGATGACCTCGACATCCTGCTTCAGGCCGTGGAGCTCGTGGTGAGCACGCAGTTCGGCTCCACCTCGATGCTCCAGCGCAAGCTGCGAGTCGGCTTCGCCAAGGCGGGCCGGCTCATGGACCTGATGGAATCCCGCGGGATCGTCGGAGCTACCGAAGGGTCCAAGGCGCGGGACGTGCTGGTGACCCCTGAACAGCTGCCCTCTCTGCTCGCCTCGCTGCGTGGTGACGGTCCCCCGGCCGCCGCGCCTCGTTCGTCGAGCCCGTCCGGGCCGCAACCGGGGGGTTACTCAGCTGATCCCGTTGCGGACATGACGACCGGATACCCTGAGGACAACGGCCCCTCGGACGAGGACGCCTGGCAGCTGACCGGCAGGGAGTAGCGCATGGCGGTCGAGCCCGGCACCCCGCGCGTGAATCCCCCTCGAACGAATCCCCCTCGAACGAATCCGATGAGGGGCCGCGTCCTCGCCACGGGTGATACCCCCGCCAGCGCTGGCAACATCGCGAACATCGTCACCGCGATCCGGATTCTGCTCGCCCCGGTTTTCATCGTGCTTCTGCTCGAAGACGGCGGGCGTGACGGCTACCTGCGATACATCGCGGCGGTCCTGTTCATCTTCGCCATCGTGACCGACTCGGTCGACGGACTGCTGGCCCGTCAGCGCAACCTGGTTACGGACCTCGGCAAGCTCATCGACCCGATCGCCGACAAGGTGCTGACGGGCGGCGCGCTCGTCGGGCTGTCGATCTTGGGCGAGATCCCGTGGTGGATCACCATCGTGATCCTGGTGCGCGAGATCGGCATCACCGTCTACCGATTCATCGCCCTGCGCGATCGAGTGATCGCTGCGTCCTGGCTCGGCAAGGTGAAGACCGTCGCGCAGGCGGTCGCGATCTCCTTCGCCCTGTTCCCGTTCTGGCAGTTTCTGGGCGACTGGATCAACTGGGTCAACGCGGTGCTGATCGTAATAGCCCTGGTTCTTACCGTGTTCAGCGGCGTCGAATATCTTCGGCAGGCATACCAGCTGGGGCGCGCCAAGCGTGTCAAGTTACCGGAGTAGTGCCGGAGCAGTGATTACCGAGACGCGGGAGATCTCAACCCGGCTCGTCGCCGAGCTGACCAGGCGGGGCATGACAATCGCGATCGCCGAGTCGCTCACCGGTGGTCTGCTCGTGGCCGAGCTGATCGCCGTGCCGGGAGCATCCACTGTGGTGCGCGGCGGCGTGGTGGCGTACGCGACCGAACTCAAGACGAGCCTGCTGGGCGTCGATGCCGTACTCCTGGCCGAGAAGAGCCCGATCGATCCCGAGGTGGCCCGCCAGATGGCGCAGGGCGTGCGCTGGCGGCTGGGGCACGAGGGAGTGCCCGCCGACGTCGGGCTCGCCACCACAGGAGTGGCCGGACCGGACGAGCAGGACGGCCATCCGGTCGGCGAAGTGTGGATCGGCGTGGCAATCGGTGACACCGTTACGGCCCACGGCCTCAGTGTGCGGGGCGACCGAGCAGCCATCCGTTTGGCTACTGTCTCCGAATCACTATTGCGGGTGATGGAGCAGCTCCTGGAATAGCGGGAGTTTCGATCTCGTTACAGAGTGTGTCGTCACAGCCAAGTCCTAGGCTGCACGATTTAGAGTTTGATAATCGAGCGGGTTATGGTTACCGTCCGGTCCGAGTGAAGAAGGAGGACACCATGGTTCTGGTCCGTCAGGAAATCGGCGATGTTCTCCGCGACTTCCGCCTGCAGAAGGCGATGACACTGCGTCAGGTTGCGGGCCGTGCGAGCGTGGCTCTCGGCTACCTGAGCGAGGTGGAGCGTGGCCAGAAAGAGGCCAGCTCGGAGATCCTGGCATCGGTTGCCGATGCCCTCGATACCCCCATCTCGGTCATCATGCGCGAAGTGGGCGACCGGCTAGCGATTCTCGAAGGGGTGACGACCGTTCCCGACACCCTTCCCGACGAGCTCGTCGCGGAGTTCGACGCGGATCTCGCGATCCGCTAGTCGCACATCGATTCGTTTCGAAGGCCCCGGCTCCGGTCGGGGCCTTCGTTCTGTTGCCGACGGTCCTCGGCCCGACCTTTCTTGCGGGCGAGGTGTGTAGGCGGCGCGCACGGGAAAGGGAGAGGTGGACGCTCAATCGTCACGATGGTGGTGAGCGTTACTCCCCAACGCAAGAGAGGATGGTCGAGTGAAGCTGAGCGAGTTCGACGTGGCGATCGCCGAGGAGTTTGGCGTGTTTGGGCGTGTTCTCCGCCGCGACACCGTCGTTGTGGCGCTCGGCAACCGCACACCGGACGAGGCGCTCGCTGCCGGCCTGCCCGCGCGCGAGGTGTGGTTCGCGCTCTGCACCGCTCAGGACGTGCCCCCGGATCGCTGGCACGGCGCCGGGCGGCCGAAGCCCGCCCGCGGCTAACTCCTTCTCGTCGAACATTTCGGTGTGGCCAGCGACACGCCGGGCTGAGTCATTCGAACATCTATTCGGATGTCGGCTAGTCTCCTCAACAAGGTCGTTCGAAGACGAGTTGTGCACGAGTTGCCCGTCGGTCCCGAGAAATGTCGGCACCCGGGCATAGCGTCACCACTACCAAGCACGACCAGCCCTGTCACGAAAGTGCCGACCTTGCATCACCGGTCGGTCCCGGAACGGCAGCCTATGGGCGCACCATCACGGCATCGGTCGCCAGCGCAGTTGAACGACCAGCCAAGACATAGAAGGAGACGGGCCATGCCCTCACCAGCAGACCGCGAGAAGGCTCTCGAGACCGCACTCGCTCAGATCGACCGTCAGTTCGGCAAGGGTTCCGT
>JAYTXO010000239.1:0-2190 GCA_043742905.1 Microbacteriaceae bacterium
CCGGGTATCCATGATCGTGTTCGGCCTCGTGGTGGCGATCGGCTTCATCGCAGACCTGTTCCTGCGATTCGCCTTCTTCGGTGGTGGCCGCGGTAATGAACGCAACGGTGGGGGAGGTGGCGGAAACCCGATCGTCATCGTCTTCGGTATCGCCGCGATGATCGTGGCGCCGCTCGTCGCCGCGGGCGTGCAGGCCGCGATCTCGCGCCAGCGCGAGTACCTCGCCGATGCCACCAGCGCGATGACGACGCGCAATCCGGATGCGTTGGCGAGTGCTCTCGAGAAGCTGAGCCAGTACGGGCGCCCGATGCAGAAGCAGAACTCGTCGATGGCGCACCTGTGGATCTCAGACCCGACCAAGCCCGGTTTCATGAGTAAGTTGTTCAGCACCCACCCGCCGATCGGGGACAGGGTAGCCCGCCTTCACAAAATCGGCGGGGAGTTTTAGGCGCGAATTTGCCAGGTCGTGGATGCGCGCGACGAGTCACTCGGCCACCGACAGAGTCGGCTGGCCGAGCTCGGCGGCCACTGCCGGAGCGAGGTCACCCCGCGGCATGACACGAACGGCCTCGAGCCCCTGCCAGGCGGTGATCTCGCGCAGCACAATGGCGAGTCTCGCGGCTGTCTCGGGTGGAGCATCCGCCTCGGTCCAGGCGGACTGCACCAGCAGCACACGGTTCTGGCGGTCGTTCTTGAGGTCGACCCGGCCCACCAGCCGGTCGTCGATCAGCAGCGGGAGCGTGTAGTAGCCGAACACACGTTTGTGCGCGGGCGTGTAGATCTCGATGCGGTAGTGGAACCCGAACAGGCGCTCGGCTCGTGTGCGTTCCCAGACCACCGGGTCGAACGGGGAGAGCAACGCCGTCGCCTCGATCCGACGCGGGATGCGGGCGTCACGGTGCAGGAAGGCCGGCTTGTTCCAACCCGTCACCGTCACCGGCAGTAGCTCTCCGGCATCCACCAGGTCGTTCAGGGCGCACCGGGCAGGTACGGTCTTGATTCGGTAGTAATCGGCGAAATCACCGAGGGTTCCGATGCCGTGCGCCCGCGCAGACAAGCGCAGCAGCTCGCGGATCGCGTCGGCCGGTGTCACCTCGCGCGCGAAAACGGCCGAGGGGAGCGTCGCCGACGCCAGGGCATAACGTCGTTCGAACCGTGAGCGGCCGGCTGACACCGCCTCCCCGAACCTGAAGAGCCATTCGAGCCCGGTCTTGACCTCTGACCAGCCCCACCAGCCGCCCGCACCCCTTCCGGAATCGTGCTCGATCTCGCTCGCGGCGACGGCACCGCGGTCGGCGAGCACGGCGCGTAACCACTTGAGCATCGCCGTATTCTCGGCCACCCAGCTGCCTGGCTTCGAGTATCGCTGCCGATTCGCGTCCATGCGCCAGCGAAAAAGTGGCCAGTTTTCCACCGGTATCACGGCGGCTTCGTGCGCCCAGTACTCGATGAATCGGCTGGTGCGCCCGAAAGTGAGGCGGTCGAGGTGGGATTTGTCGTAGGCGCCGAGCCTGGCGAAGAGCGGGAGGTAATGGCTGCGCTCGAAGACGTTGACCGAGTCGAGCTGCAGCAGCCCCAGCCTGTCGATCGTCGCGTTCAGCTGGCGAACTCCTGGCTCGACCGTGCGCGCCCGTCCAAATCCCTGAGCGGCGAGAGCGATGCGTCGAGCCTGGGAGGGGGACATCGTCTGCTCGCGCACTCCTCGACCCTAGCGAGAGCGACCGACCTTCTGCGGAATGACGCTTCCGGGGCTGCGGTGGTGTGCCGTATTGTCATCGTTAGCCAGTCGTTCACGGGCAGTACCCGAGACGGACAGTGTTGTTGTCTAGCCTCCTGACAGGTCGTGGCGGTACCCACTGTCTGCTCACAGCGCAGACGGCCGAGCGGCCCAATGGAGGAACAGTGTTTAACAGACGCACCATCGTCGGCATCGCGGCTCTCGCGGCGATCACCATCTCTCTCAGCGCGTGCTCCAGTACGCCGACACCGGCAGCGACCGGCGCCGCTGATGCCAAGACCGCCACGAGCGTTTCGGCATTCGGTGATATGGCTGGACTCGTGAAGGCAGCCAACAAGGAGGGAGCGCTCAATGTGATCGCGCTGCCCGAGAACTGGGCTAACTACGGCAAGATCATCGCCGCGTTCAAGAAGAAGTACCCCAAGATCACCGTGAACTCGGCGAACCCCGAC
>JAYTXO010000240.1:0-2870 GCA_043742905.1 Microbacteriaceae bacterium
GGGTGGACCCTCCGCAGCCGCGATGGCTCGCGCGGCGCCCACAGCGAGCACACCATCGCGATCACGGACGACGGGCCGCTCATCTTGTCTGCGCGCAACGCCTAGGCGAGAAGCTCGGGCCGTACCCGCGCGGTGCGCTCCATCTGTTGCGCGTGGCGCCAGGCCGCGATCAGGACGTGGTTGCCGCCGAGAAGCACCGGTGCGTCCCCAGCCCGCGCCATTCGGCGGGCTTCGTGTAGCTCGGGTACTCGAGCAGGCCGTCCTCGTGACTCTCCTCGACAAGGCTCTCGGGGTTGCCGATAACACCCGGGATGAGCCGCCCGACCGCCTCGAATACCACCATCGCCGCGACCTCGCCGCCGTTCAGCACGTAGTCGCCGATGCTGAGCTCCAGCACCTCGGCGGCGCGGGTGCGGCTGTGTTCGATGACGCGCTGATCGATGCCCTCATAGCGGCCGCAGCAGAGCACGATGTGCTCGCGTCCGGCCAGTTCGCGTGCCTGCCTTTGGACGAAGAGCGAGCCCGCAGGAGTTGGGAAGATAACGGTGCTCTGTTCGGTGAGGATGGCATCCAGCGCCTCACCCCACGGCTCAGGACGCATGACCATACCGGCTCCGCCGCCCGCCGGAGTGTCGTCGACTGTGCGATGCCGGTCATGCGTGAAGTCGCGCAGATCGTGCACGAACACCTCGAGCAGGCCGGTGCGACGGGCGGTGCCGAGCAGCGAGACGTCGAGCACGGAGAAGAACTCCGGGAAGATCGTCACGATGTCGATGCGCACGGGTTCAGCGTAGTTGGGCTCGGCGGGTTCCTGGCCAGCGAGGTGTGAGCCGAAGTCGCCGGGTCGCCCGCACCGTGTCGGAGCATCGTCCACCACATCAACGTCTGATTGATGAGGTCACGTCTCGTTCTACGTCGTGCGGTGCGGAAAGCCTCATCCACAGATGGACGAGCGCTTTCCCCACACGCGCTGGCGCCGTCGGAAGATCTTTCCATGACGGTTTGGACCTACCGGGAGCTGCGCCGCGCAGGCGTGGGACGAACCGAAGTCGAACGGATGATGATTGACGGGCGGCTCCTCCGCGTGCGGGTCGGTTGGTACGCATCCCCCGACACGCACGCGAGTGTCCTTGCCGCTGTTCGCGCCGGCGGCTCGATGAGCTGCAGCGCAGCGTCGCAGAAACACGGCATCTGGGTTCTTCGGGGCGATGTGCACGTGCGACTTGGGCCTCGTAGCCGCAGGTATTGGTCGTCAGCCGTCGTTCACCGGATGCGCGGGTCGGCAACCGGAGGGATCGACGACCTTCCGACGGCGCTTCGAATGGCGGTGGTGTGTTTGTCACCAGAACTCGCCATCTGCGCGATCGACTCCGCCCTCAACAACCGAAGGTTCACAAGGCCTCAGCTCGCGAGCCTCCTCGAGACGCCACGAGGTCGCCGTCTGATCGCACTGGCAGATGGACGGAGCGAGTCGGGTCTTGAGACTCTGGCAAGGCTCCGCCTTCGCGCCCATCGGCTGAAGGTGCACGTGCAAGTTGAGATCGACGAAATCGGCCGGGTTGACCTGATGATCGGCAACCGTCTGGTGATCGAGCTCAACGGCGATGAGTGGCACTCGACGCCGGGGCAGCGAGAGAAGGACCGGCGGAGGGATAGCGCGTTGACGGCGCGCGGCTACCTAGTGATGCGGGCGGGCTATACCCGAATCATGAACGATTGCGACGCCTTCGTACGAGAAGTGCTCGCGGTCGTCCGTCGGCGGAGCACCTCTGGCGGTACGTAAACAATGGCGGATCTGGAGGACCCTCATCGCCGTCTCGACGATAAGGGCCTTCGTCCCCCGACATGGTGCAGGGCGGCGCGAGGAAACGTCCGCGTCAATCTGTGGCGAAGTCCGGTCCGTCAGGGGCCGGCTCTCCGCCAGCCTCCGGCTCCGGGTCGGAGTCAGGCAGTTCTTCGAAGAGTCCGGCAGGCGGCGTCAGCGTCACGGTGCCCGCAGTGATGTCGACGGCGGGAACGATCGCGGCGACAAACGGGACGAGCACGTCGCCGGATTCGGTCGTGATGACGAGCAGATCCTGAGCGGGGAAGTGCTCGACGCGTGCCACCTTGCCGACCTCGACACCGTCGCGCAGCGCGCGCAAGCCGACGAGCTGGTAGTCGTACCAGGCGTCCTGCTCTTCGGGAAGCTGGGCCGGATCCTGGTCGACCCACAGGATCGCTTTCACCAGTGTCTCAGCAGCCGTGCGATCGCCAACTCCCGCGAAGAACCCCACCGGGGTGCCGTTGTACCACCGCAGCTCGATGAGTTCGAGCGACTTGCCGTGCCACGGCGACGAGGTCGGAACCTGCAGCGTGAACGTCGCGCCTGGCGTAAAGCGGCGGTCGGGATCGTCGGTGTAAAGCTCGATCTTGAGCGCACCCTTGAGTCCGTGTGCCTTGGTCAGCCGACCGACGCGGACCTGCTCGCCCGCGTGCGTGCCCGCGCGGGCATCCAGACGCGGAGCGGGATGCTCGCTCACGCCTCGTCGGTGTCGACTACGTCGACGCGTACGCGGCGACCGTCGGCGAGCGCTGTGACCAGCGTGCGGAGCGCCTTCGCGGTGCGACCGGATCGGCCGATCACGCGCCCGAGGTCGTCGGGGTGCACGCGCACCTCGATGACGTCGCCGCGCGGCGAGTTGGCAGAACCGACCTGCACCTCGTCGGGGTGATCCACGATCCCTTTGACCAGGTGTTCAACGGCGGATGCCAACATGACTAGGCCTTGTCGGCGGCGGCGGTCGCCTCGGGTACCTCGACGGACACCTCGTCGGCGGCCACTTCATCCGTGGTCGCGCCGGAACCCTCGGCTTCATCGACGGCGTCCT
>JAYTXO010000241.1:0-1676 GCA_043742905.1 Microbacteriaceae bacterium
CGCGATGCGCCACGAACCGGAGGTGGTGCGTGGGTCGAGCCACGCCATCTGGTTGAACGCCTCCCACTCGTTGTTCACGTAGTCCTCGTTGCGCAGGTATGGTCCGGCTTCGAGAAGCACCACCGGGATGCCGCGCTTGGTGAGCTCGTAAGCGAGCGTTCCACCGCCCGCTCCGGATCCGATGATGACGATCGCGTCGTCGGTCTGCTCGAGGGCGTTCATTTGCTGACCTCGGCGTGCTCGGCAGACATGGCACCCGGCTGCGTGTTGGTGTCGATGGTTGCCGCCGCACGGCTCTCACTCGATCCGTGGGTTCCCGAGCTGCCGTTGGCCGGGCGCAGGGGAAAAGAGGGGGCGATCTCCACGATCGGGGCACCGTCGTAGGTCTCTATTCGTGGTTCGGGCAGCCAGTGCAGGTCATCGAAACCGCGGTTCACGTAGCCCCCCTTCTCATACGACGAGCCCTCGTAGCCCACGGCCTCCCAGACGTCTTCGTTGTCGTAGAGGTTCAGCACGGTGGTGCGGCGGATGAATCCGAAGAATTCGGTCGATTCGATGCGTCGAAGCACACTGGTTGCGGCATCCTCGTCCAGGTCGCGAAAGTCGCCACCGGCAAGGTGCGCGAGCGTGAGCAGGCCCTGGGTGAGAGAGACGCGGAACCAGGTGGATTCCTCGGCCGCCTTCATGATTGTGTCTGCGGTGCGTTCGTACGGCCCGTCGGGAAACGAATCGTGCGGGAAGGCGACACGCAGCACGCGGATCAGCACGCTGCGCGCGTCATCCGTCAGTGACGTCTCGTTGAGCTGGGGATATTTGGCCGGAAAGACCATCGTTGGTGCTCCTTATCCTGTTTGCGAGAGGTGGTTTGTTGAGTGGTGTTGGGGTGTCAGGGTCTAGGTGTGTCAGGGAACGAGGATGCCGCGGCCGATGAGGCGCCCGGCCTCGAGATCGGCGATGGCGTCGTTCACCGCGTCGAGCGGGTAGACGGCGGTGTGCAGTTTCACGCGGCCGTCGGCGGTGAGAGCCATGAGCTCGACCAGGTCGTTATAGGTGCCGACTAGGTTGCCGATCACGTTGATCTCGCGCGAGATGATCTCAATCGTGGGCAGCCGCACTTCACCGCCGTACCCGATCACGTAGTGCGAGCCGCGATTGCGCATGAGCTTCGGAGCGAGCAGCTCAGCACCGCGCTCGCCGACGAAGTCGAACACGATGTGGGCGCCACCGCCGGTGATGTCCTGCACCTGCCTCTCGACCTCGTCGTCGCTGGTCGAGAGCACCACGTGGTGGGCGCCGAGTTCGCGGGCGAGTTCGAGCGCCTTCTCGCTGCGATCGATCACCGTGATCTCGGTGCTGGTGATCGCCGCGAGGGCCTGGATGCCGATGTGGCCGAGCCCGCCGGCGCCGATCACGACCGCGTGCGTTCCTGGGAACAGCTGGTCGGCCGCCTTCCGCACCGCGTGATAGGCGGTGAGTCCGGCATCGGCCAGCGCCGCGACATCCTTCGGCTGAAGGCCGGCATCGAGTCGCACCACCGCTCGGGCGTTGGTGAGCAGCTGGTCGGCCATACCGCCGTTGACGTTGATGCCGGGGAAGGTCGCGTTCTCGCAGTGCGAATCCTGGCCGATGCGGCACGCCGGGCAGAGCCCGCAGCTGGTGAGCGGATGCATGATCAC
>JAYTXO010000242.1:0-5262 GCA_043742905.1 Microbacteriaceae bacterium
GATCACATGCTCGCGAAGGATCACACTCAGGTCAATGGGCAGAACGAGACCGATCGCGTTCTGCTGGATGGCGCGTGGTCTACCGTGACGCCGTCCAAGGAACAGGGAGGACATTGCGGTGCCAGCCGCCAAGAAGCACACCATCGGCGAAGAAGTCGTCTTCCTCGCCGTCCGCATACCGAAGTCGATGAAGCGGGAACTGCAGCAGATAGCCCTCGACGAAGAGTCGACCGTCCAGGCACTCGTCCGCTCGGCCATCCAGAGCGAACTCGGACGACGAGCCCCGAGCCCTGCCCGAGCACGAAGCCGCTGACTGGCCTGTCGACGCTCTTCGCCAGGTTCAGGAACGGCACCACCCGGGCGGCGCATCGCAGCGCGCCAGGTCTCTCGCGCTTCGCCAGGCACAGCTCTACCCAGAGCTTGAACGCCGACGAGCGGCCGCCCGAATTCCGCTCGAAGGCCCAGAGAAGGCACAACGGTGATCACACAACCTTACAGAGGCCGAAAAGGGCAGGGCGCAGCAGCTTCGAAGAAGAATTTCACGATCGCCGTCGGCGGTGCCACCAGCTCTGCCCCGTCGACGTCCGGACGACCTGCTCCACCGACTGGACGTGCGGGTCCCTGCAGGGCGACGGGAGCAGCAAGGCTCAAGTCTCAGCCACGTCGGGCGGAGTCGGGTTGAGCCAAGGAGGTGGGATCGATTCGAAGATCGGCTTCCGGAACGGCGCCTTCCAGTCGCCCTGGATCGCGGGCTCCAGGAAAACCCAGCCTTTGCCGTCAACCAGAATCGAGTAGTGCTTGAAGAGCTCGCCGAGGACGTCGATCGCATCGTCCAGATCCTTGAACGTAGGGATGTCGCGGGCGCCTCGAGAGTCAATGTGGGCCACGACGCGATCGGCGAACGCCGCGACCTTCTCCGCCGTTGCTGAGAGCGCATCGAGATCCGCTTGAAGCCTGACGATGTCGAGGCCACCATCGGCGGACGCCCACTTTGTGTCCCAGAACTCCTCGCCGCAGCGAAGCCAGTCCGTCCGGGCCCACTCGCGCTGGTCATCGTCGTGGGCATACCGGGCCACCACGACCTCACGGTTGAGTACCTTTGGGTTGGCTCTCAGATCCTCTATCAGTCGTCCGAGCGCGATCGTTTGACATTGGCCGCGCACGTCGGCCAGTCGCCTCACTGCCATCGACGCGCCGTCCACGTAGAGCTTCGTGTAGTGCTGGATGAACGTCCCATCTGACTCGGGAGCAGCGGCGGACATCGCATCACACATCTCACGCCAAAGCCGTCGGTCGTGGTGCAACTGAATGATGTGATGACCGATGCGTTCGATTTCCTTGTGCCACTTGGCGAGCTTGGGATCCATACGTTTCGGCAACTGCATCCGAGGGACGGTACGCCGTTACAGGCGGCGGCGCGATGTCTGACGGCACGAGCCAGAGAAATTGGGTCCAGTCATGTCGACCTTGGTCGTAGAGTCGCCCGCATGGGTCGACGATCGCGACACGTCAACCAACAAAGGGTCCGGCGAGCCGAGCACGAGGAGCTGGACCGACTCAACGAAGAGCGGGCCGAAGAGGGTCGGCGTCGTGGTTGTCTCTTCTGCCGGCAATCGGATGGCGGCTTCACGACCATCGAGCACATCATTCCCGAATCTCTCGGAAACACGGGACTCGTGTTGCCCAACGGGGTGGTTTGCGATCGGTGCAACAATGGACCGCTATCAATCTTGGACAAGTCCCTCTGCGACTTCATGCCGCTGAAGGCAAGGCAGATCATGTTGGGCGTCCCCGCAAAGTCCGGCGAGGTTCCAGCCCTGAGATACTCCAACGGCACGATGACCCACCGGGCGCCAGACAACGTCGTCATCAACACGGCGAGCGGACGGCCAGCCATCCGTGAAACTACTCGAGTCGGCAATCGTGTTGATCTACAAGTCAACTTCGGAGGCGGTCGCCGCCTGAATGGGCGCTACGCGTCGGAGCTGTCAAGTGCGCTGCTCAAGGCCGCGCTGGAGGCTGCATGGCTCGATCACGGCGAGCGGACGCTCGACAGCGCATTCGACCACGTACGCCAGGCCGTCCTCGGCGCGCCACGCGACGGATTCTTCGCAGTCACTCGACGCGGCGACCCTGAGCATCTAGGTATCGAACTGCAGTACAGCGTCCGAGTGGACGAGAGCGGCAGGGAGGGCCTGACGCTCGCTTGCGCGATCTTCGGAAGTTCGATGGCCACCGACTCGCTCCTTCCTCAACCCACGGTGCCCTTCGACGAGGATCTGGTGCACGTTGTCACCTTTGCGACGTCCGACTTCAAGCGTCCAAAGAGCGCGGCCTGACGGGCTGGCCGTCGCATCGTCAGTCACGGATTGATGTGTGGTCGACCGGCGCGACGAAGCCCGTGACTCCGGATGTGCGACTCAAGGGCCCTCGCCTCGTGTCCGCTGCCGGTGACGACGACCCGATAGGTGAGGTGTTCGCGGATGAATTCGCGAGTCCGACCGTCGAGCAGTCGCTTGCCAGCGGCTAGTTCCGCGAGGTCTGCCGCTCCGAGCCGAGGAATGACGAATCGATCGCAGATGTAGATGCAGAACTGATCGCCTGACCGTCGACCGCTTGCATGCGAGGCCAGCCGGCCGAATACACCCTTTGCCTGAGGGTTGGGGGTGTCACCTCGATGGACGTAACTCATGCCTACGTAGAGAAACTCATCTCGGCTCCAGATCGTGTAGACGCCCGACGGCCCGATCGCGAAATGATTAGCAGGCCATTCGCTGAAGCCATGGGGGGCGCCATCCTCAAGGTCATGAGACATGGTGTCAAAGTCCACTGGCATGCCCAATCGTGCCACGCGATGATGAGAACGCCGCCTCTCGGCGTCGTCTTTGGCCAGAATCCCGCTGGGCCACCGACGACAAGCCCCTACCGAAAGGTAGACCCGCCAGCGGCGTTCGCCGGGACAGCGCACTCCTCAATCCAACGATCCACCTCGTCAGGGTCGAACCGAAGGAAGTGGCCCCACTTCACGAAAGGAATCCGGCGCTCGGCGACGAGGCGCCGCATGTGTCGTACCGACACTCCGAGGCGTTCTGCCACCTGCTCGATGTTCATAAGCGCCGGTCGAACCGGCGCCGAAGTCGAATGCGCCACGGGGGTGCCTCCTCTGCTCGCGTTCTGTACCCAACTACAGAGGCCCGATCGGCAAGGGCGCAGCATCGGGCATCGGAGTTTCCTGCGATTGGTGCTGCGCCCCAAGCATTCCGACCTCTGTAAGTAGACGAGGGCCGACCGTCGGCTCGCGCCAGGAGGCAACGATGAGCACAGGCACGCACCAGAACCGTGGCGGACTCACAATCGCCCGGTGGAGCGACGAGCTCGCTGCCTACCTCGAGAACCAGAGCGCGGTCAGCGCCCTGCGAGAGAACGACATGCCAGAGTTCCCCTGGCCAAACCAAGACAACCCAATGCTGGCGTACTTGGTGCGACGATCGGAGGAGATGGCCGAGCCCGATGGACGGCCGGCGGCTGTCGTGTGGTTGGCAGTCCACGCCTGGTTCGAGGGCGCTCTCGCCGCGCTCGCGGACTTTGCGCCGCACGCGCCGACAGTCCGGACCGGCGGCACGGTCCGGCCATCATCTCCATCGCGCTCGGCCGTGCAGCCACCGTCGTCCCCGAACACTGCCTAGGTCGTACGCTGAATCTCGCGGAGGCGAATGAACAGTGACACCTCGGCAATCGGGTGGAGGTCTTTGTGTACTTGAAACGGGTTGAGGTGCATGGGTTCCGCGCCGCTGATCGGACGCCCCTCGTCTGCGGGTTTCCTGGCCGGTTTGCCGTGCTACTCGGTGCGAACAGCACCGGCAAATCGACGATCTGCGACGCGATCACGTTGGCGCACCCCGACGTCTTCCCTTGGGCGCCGAGGGCGACGACCGCAGCGCTGTCGTCGACAGTCAACGAACGGCTTGTCACTGTCGAGTACGGCTACGAGATGATCGAGGAGGTGCGCACGTGGGAAATGCGCCGCTCGCAGCATCTCGACGCACCGAAGTGGACGAGGCGGCTGCGGCCGTCGTTGGGTCGAGTCCGTAGTGAGAACGTCGAGTCGAACGAGAAGGGACCGGTGGTGTTGCTGCATCTCGCAGCGACGAGGAACCCGCCGCAGGATCTCGCCGGTCGTGACGCCCAACTGATCGTCGAGCTACTCAAGGCTCAGGACCGCCGGTTGAACGACTCGCGAAGCCTTAAATCGGTGCGCACTCAGCTCGCCGGTTTGCTCGGCCAGATGGTCGGCAACCCGATCGTGCAGGAAGCCGAACAGCGCGTCGCCGCAGCACTCACTGAGCTGACGGCTGGGGTTCTGCCACGCTCGTCCTACCTGGCTACAACGGTCATCGACGATGCTTTCCTCGCTCGAGTCTTCGAGTTCTTCATCGGAGCGGAAGGCATCGGGCGATCACTCGCTCATCGACTCGAGGTGGAAGGGCTTGGCTACGCCAACCTATTGCAGCTCGCCGTCCTTCTCGCAGCGATCCCCGACCTCACCAAGAGCGACCCGACACCGCCCGCAGCTGAGACAATGGGCGCTGACATCGCCGACGTCCGCGACCAGATCGAACCGACCGAGGGTGTCGAGGCTACGCCAGCCGTCCACGCTACGCCGGAGAACGAGGTCGCCCAGGCCGACGCGATCCGTGCAGCGAACGAGGACACGTTCTTCGAGGGCGAGTTCCACGCCACCATCGTCATCGAGGAACCTGAAGCACACCTGCACCCGCAGCTCCAACACGGGCTCGTCCGCTATCTGAAGGCCGTCGTCGCACGCCGCCCCGAACTGCAGATCATTCTGACAACCCACTCCGACGAAATCGTCGCTGCGTGCGAACCAGAAGACCTGATCGTGTTCCGCCGCGACGCCACTGGCGCGCCCGTGGCTCGCACAGTCAAGGACCTGAAGCTCTCGAAGGAGCACCTGGAGATGGCCCGCCGCCACCTCGACGTAACGCGGTCGGCCTCACTGTTCGCCGACCGTCTCGCCCTTGTCGAAGGGATTACTGACGCCAAGGTGTTGCGCACCTTCGGCAGCGTGTGGGCCGACGGAGACCTGGACCGGCGGAGGTTCCTGGATGCGCTCACGATCACGGTGATCGGGAGCCGTGTCGGCGAGTGGTTGCCGGCGATGCTCGCCAGCGACGGTCAAGAGCTCGTCAGCCGCGTCGCTGTGCTCATGGACTTGGATGACAAGCCGGTGCCGGCGTGGGC
>JAYTXO010000243.1:0-5664 GCA_043742905.1 Microbacteriaceae bacterium
CCCGGCGATGACCCCGCGGGCGTCGCTGCGCCAATACGGAGCGAACAGACCCGAGAAAGCGGGGACGAAGTAGCACCCACCGTTGTCATCGACGGATGCCGCCAGGGTCTCGATCTCGCTCGCCTTCGAGATGATCCCCATCCGATCTCGGAACCACTGGACGAGCGCACCGGTCACCGCGATCGAGCCTTCGAGTGCGTAGACCGCAGGGGCGTCACCGATCTTGTACGCGACGGTGGTGATCAGACCGTGCCTGGACTGCACTGGCTTGCTGCCGGTATTGAGCAGCAGGAAGCTGCCCGTGCCGTATGTGCTTTTGATCTCGCCGGTGCGGAAAGCAGTCTGGCCAAAAAGTGCCGCGTGCTGATCGCCAAGCGCTCCCGCCACCGGGACCCCCTCAAGAAAGCCGGTGCACTCGCCGTAGATCTCCGAGGAGGAGGCGATGGCTGGCAGAACTGCAGCGGGGATGCGCATCCTGGTCAGGATCGTCTCGTCCCAATCGAGGGTCTCGAGGTTCATGAGCATCGTGCGGCTGGCGTTCGTCACGTCGGTGACGTGCTTCCCACCATTCACTGCCCCGGTGAGATTCCAGATGAGCCAGGTGTCTATGGTGCCGAACAGCACGTCTCCGCGTTCGGCTCGCTCGCGGAGGCCGTCTACGTTGTCGAGGAGCCAGAGCAGTTTTGGCCCGGCGAAGTAGGTAGCGAGCGGTAGTCCGGTGCGCTCGCGGAAACGCTCAGGGCCGACGATGTCGCCCAACTGCTTGACCAGCGAGTCGGTGCGGGTGTCTTGCCAGACGATCGCGTTGTAGACCGGCTTCCCGGTCGCACGGTCCCAGACCACCGTGGTCTCGCGTTGGTTGGTGATACCGATGGCGGCTATCTGGGCTGTCGTCAGCTCGGCCTCGTCGAGCGCCTCCTGCACAACCTCTTGGACGTTGGCCCAGATCTCCAGCGCATCGTGCTCGACGAGCCCCGGCTTCGGGAAGATCTGCTCGTGCTCCTTCTGCGCGACGCTTACGATGCTGCCATCGGCGTCGAATACGATGCAGCGGCTGGAGGTCGTCCCCTGGTCGATCGCTGCGACATAGCGGGTGGTGGTCACGTCGTCCTCTCCGTTGAGAAACCCCAGCAAACCTTCATCTAGTGCCGCCCTGTTCGACAATGTCGAACGCTTGCTCATTCTTAGCGGTCCATCGAAACGGTGTCAAACGCACGGCGTGTCACCGGCGGTGCGCGCCGAGATCCCGGGACACCGCGCGGGCGGCATCCCGGACGAAGGCAACCAGCTCGGGTCGAACGTTCTCGCGATCCGAGCACAGACGCTCGATCGCTCCCCGAATCCCGATGGCTCCGGCCACGAGATTGCGGTCGTCCCGGATCGGGGCGGCGATCGCCGCCTCCCCCGCGACGAACTCACCGATCTCCTGCGCCCAGCCCGCTTCGAGCACTCGCACGAGCTCGGCATCGAGCACGACAGGATCGGTGATCGTGTGCTTCGTCATCGCGGCCCAGTCCTCCTCCTCGGGCTCGCGACCGGGATCGTTCGCGAGCAGCACCTTGCCTAACGCCGTAGCGTGAGCAGGCAAAAGAGCCCCGACTTGCAGGGCCTGGGCGCTGTCATCCGGTCGAAAAACGTGGTGCACCACGAGCACCTTCCCGTCGTGTTGGGTGCCGATCTGCACGGCCTCCCGGCTACGTGACGCCAGCGAGTCAGCCCAGTTGATGGCCCGAGTGCGGAGCTCATTCACGTCGAGGTAGCTGTTGCCCAAGTGAAGCAATGAAGCGCCGAGCTGGTATTTACCCGTGACGCGATCCTGCTCGACGAAGCCGATGTGCTGCAGTGTCGCCAAGATGCCATGCACCGTGCCCTTGGGAAGGTCGAGGAACTTCGAGAGCTCGACGACGCCGAGGCGACGACTCCCCGAGGCGAGGAGGTTGAGGATCGCCGCTGCTCGCTCAACCGATTGGATGCGACCTGGCACGCGTGAAAGCTATCGCAGGATTCGACATTGTCGTACTCCGGACTTGCCGCGAGCCCGATGGTTGCTTTTTCTGCTGGCTTCTGGCGGTGTACTCGTGGTTGGCGCTGCCGGTTGACGCCGCAACCATTGGCGCCGCAACCATTGGCGTCAGCGTCGTGCGGGGCCGATTGGTCTGGTCGGGCTCGACGTTGACAGACCTCCCGACGACCGCCCCCGGTCATCACCTGTCGACCAGGGGGCACGGGTCGACATTCGACCAGCAGCGGCAGCGGCAGCGGCAGCGGCAGCGGCAAACTCGTCTAGCGGCAGGAGCCCGCTGGCACGAGCGATGCCGAATGGCGGGGTCCCCGCCAATACGCAAGCAAATGTCAGCGCTGGCGGAGGGCGAACGGCTAACGGCGCGTCGCCGCGAGCCAGGCCTCGAGCTTCGCCGTAGCGGCGCCCGAGTCGATCGTCTCGGCAGCGACCGCGATCTTGTCACGGAACCGGGTACGGATGTCGTACTCACCGGTGGTGTGGTCGTGCGCGAGCTCCCATGAGATCAGCCCAGCCGCGGTGTTGAGGAGCACGATGTCGCGCACCGGACCCTGCTCCCCCGCCAGCGTGCGTCGGGCGATGCCGGCGTTGTGTGCAGCATCCCCGCCGCGCAGGTCGTCGAGGGATGCGCGCTTGAGGCCGAGGTCTGCCGGATCGAGGTCGTGCTCGGTGACCGATCCGCGGGACACCTCCCAGATGTGACTGTGGCCCGTGGTCGAGAGCTCGTCGAGACCATCATCGCCGCGGAATACGAGGGCCGTCGCCCCGCGGGTCTGGAATACGCCCACGAACAAAGGCACTTTCTCCAGCGACGCCACGCCCACAGCCGAGGCTTCGGGGCGGGCCGGGTTGCAGAGCGGGCCAAGAAAGTTGAAGACGGTCGGGATGCCGAGCTCGGCCCGCGTCGGTCCCGCATGCCGAAATCCGGGGTGGAACATCGCCGCGAACGCGAAGGTGATCCCGACCTCGTCGAGCACCGCGGCCACCCGCTCCGGTGGCATCGAGAGGTCCAGACCGAGGGCGGCGAGGACATCGGACGATCCGGATGCCGATGACGCGGCCTTGTTGCCGTGCTTGACCACTTTCGCTCCGGCGGCCGCCGCGACGATCGCCGACATGGTCGACACGTTGACGGTCCCGAAGCGGTCGCCGCCGGTGCCCACTATGTCGAGGGCCATGGGGTCGACAGCCAGCGGTTGAGCGTTGGCGAGCACGGCGTCTCGGAATCCGACGATCTCGTCGACGGTCTCGCCCTTGGCGCGGAGCGCGACCAGGAATCCAGCCAACTGTGACGGCGTGGTGCGGCCCGCCACGATCTCCTCCATTGCCCAGGATGCCTCGGAGATGGAGAGGTTTGATCCCGCCAGCAGCTCGGTCAGGATCGTGGGCCAGGACAGTTCAATTGGCATGATCTCGATGGTAACGACCCGCCCCGAATGGAATGCACCCGGGGCGAAATCGGTCATAATGGAGAGGTGACCTCCACCTCCCTCACCGCCTCCGGCACCGCGGTCATTAACCGGCCGAACGTCGTTCAAGTCGGCGTGATCGTCTGGCTCGGCAGCGAGGTCATGTTCTTCGCGGGGCTGTTCGCAATCTACTTCACGCTGCGCTCGACGTCTCCCGGTCTTTGGGTGCAAGAGACAGCGCACCTGAACGTGCCGTACGCGCTGGTCAACACCTTGATTCTTGTGTCGTCGTCGTTCACCTGCCAGGCGGGTGTCTTCGCCGCCGAGCGGCTTCAGCCGCGACGCACCGGCAAGCTCCTCGAGTTCTGGAAGTGGGGCGTTGTCGAGTGGTTCTACTTGACCTTCGCCCTCGGTGCGACCTTCGTCACCGGCCAAGTCTTCGAGTACGCCAATCTCGTCAGCGAGCACATCGGCTTCGACAGTAACTCCTACGGTTCGTCTTTCTACCTCACCACGGGCTTCCACGCCCTGCACGTAACGTGCGGTCTTTTCGCGTTCCTACTGGTTCTGGGCCGAGTCTTCGCTGTCAAGAACTTCACTCACCGGGAGGCCACCACCGCGATTGTGGTCTCGTACTACTGGCACTTCGTCGACGTAGTCTGGATTGGTCTGTTCCTCGTCATCTACGTCCTCAAATAGCCACACACGAATAGCACCCAGATCGGAAATTGCATCGCACATGGCGAAATCTGCTTCTCCCTCAGGCTTCAAGGCGCGCGCCACGGGTCGCCGGTCGCCGCTGGCGTCCGTCGCTCTTCTGGTGATCGGCCTCCTGGCGACGGGTGGCGCCTACGCGCTCTTCACCACTAGCGCGTCTGCCGAGACAGCTTCCCAAGTCACCTCGATGGTCTCCGACGGGCAGAAGCTGTTCGCTGCAAACTGCGCCAGCTGCCACGGTCTGGCCGCCCAGGGTTCGAGCGTCGCACCGACGCTGATCGGAGTCGGTGCGGCATCCGTCGACTTCCAGGTTGGAACCGGCCGGATGCCGGGTGCCGCGTCGGGCCCGCAGGGCGAAAAGAAGCCGGTGCAGTTCACCGGTGCGCAGGTTGCGGAGCTGGCTAGCTACATCGCTTCTCTCGCTCCCGGGCCGCCGATCCCCTCTTCCGAGTACCTCACCGGCAAGGGCAACGTCTCAACGGGGGCCCAACTGTTCCGCGTCAACTGCGCCATGTGCCACAACGTGGCCGGTGCGGGCGGCGCGCTCACACAGGGCAAGTACGCCCCCAACCTGCACGGCGTAACCGCCCAGCACATCTACGAGGCCATGGTCACCGGCCCGCAGAGCATGCCGGTCTTCAATGACCTGAACATCACGCCCGAAGACAAAGCGAACATCATCAGCTACTTGAAGTATCTCGACAACAACCCTTCGCCCGGCGGACTTGACCTGGGCAACCTGGGTCCGGTCTCCGAAGGCCTCTTCGTCTGGATCTTCGCGCTCGGCTCGGTCATCGCCATCACGGTGTGGCTGACCGCCAAGTCCAACTGATCGTGCACCACCGGAAAAGGAATCGCACACATGGCTGACCAGGGCACGGCTCACAACACCGAAGTCGAGAGGTACGACGCCAGGCTCCCATCGGGCACCGCGGTCGTGACTTCGGATCGGGTCGAGAACCCCGGTTTTGAGCCATTCCGCGCGCGCGTATCAGAGCTCGACCCCAAAAAAGATAAGGCGAACGAGCGCCGCGTGGCGCTCATGTTCTTCGCGTCTATGATCGGCAGCGCCGCGGCCATCGCGGCTTACATCATCTTCCCGATCGTCCCCGGCGATCCGGGCTCGGTGCGCTCCAACACCCTCTTCCTGGGGCTCGGCCTCGCGCTCGGGTTGTTCGGCATCGGCTTCGGCGCGGTGCACTGGGCGAAGGCACTCATGGACGGCCACGACCTCGTCGAGTTCCGTCACGGAACCCGCGGATCGGATGCCACCCGCGCCAAGGCAGTCGAGGTCTTCACGCTCGGCAACAAAGAATCTGGCATCGGCCGTCGGCACCTGATCCGCAACACTTTGCTCGGCGCGCTGGTGTTCTTCCCGCTGCCCGGCATCGTGGTATTTCGTGATCTCGCGCCCGCGGCCGACCCCAACGCCGGGCTGAAGTACACGGTCTGGAAGAAGGGCACGCGCCTCACCAAGGACCCGAGTGGTGTCCCGATCCTGGCGTCCGAAGTCACACA
>JAYTXO010000244.1:0-6576 GCA_043742905.1 Microbacteriaceae bacterium
GTCGGCGACCGTGTCGTCGGCGTCGCGGGCGAACTGCTGCCCTCGCTCGCGCACCAGCTCGACCTGCCGCGCGTCGTGGCGCTCGTGGAACTCGACCTCGACGCCCTCATCGAGCTCGGTGCCCGCCAGGCGGCCCCGACGCCCATCGGCACGCTGCCTGCCGCCACACAAGATCTCTCGCTCGTCGTTTCAGTCGAGACGTCGGCTGGCGAGGTGCTGGCCGCCGTCGCCGCGGGTGCCGGCGTGCTCCTCGAGGACGCGCGCCTCGTCGACGACTACCGCGGTGTCGGCGTCCCCGACGGCCGCAAGTCCCTCACCTTCGCCCTGCGTTTCCGCGGCGTCGACCGCACTCTCACCGCCGCCGAGGCGAGCGAGGCGAAGCTGGCCGGAGCCGCTCGTGCGGGGGAACTGTTCGGTGCGACAGTTCGCGAGTAGCGTCCGCGCGCGGTAGGGTCGGAACGTGCAGAACACGATGATCGAACTCCGGAGCGTTGCTCTCCGTCGAGTCCGTCGTGCTCGCCGACTCCAGGCGACGCCGCGCCGCTGACTCAGCTTCAGCCGTTTCGTGTGACGTCGCCGCCCCGACACTGTCCCGTCGAACCCTAAGGTTGAAACATGTCGCTGTCCGTCGCCGTTGCTGGCGCGAGCGGATACGCCGGAGGCGAGTTGCTGCGGTTGCTCTCCACCCATCCGGATTTTGAGGTCACCACGGTCACCGCGTTCCAGAACGCCGGACAGCGACTCGTCGCCATCCAGCCGCAGCTGCGATCGCTTGCGCACCTCACGCTGCAGGAGACCACCGCAGAGGTGTTGTCTGGCGCGGATATCGTGTTTCTCGCCCTGCCGCATGGCAAGTCTGGCAAACTGGCCGCGCACCTTCCGGATGACGTACTCGTCATCGACTGCGGCGCCGATCACCGGCTGACCGACCCGGCCGCCTGGGCCGAGTTCTACGGTGGCGAGTATTTTGGGGCGTGGAACTACGGCCTTCCCGAACTCATCCTTGCCAATGGGAGCGGACGCCAGCGCGACAACCTGCTTGGCTCCACCCGGATCGCGGTCCCCGGTTGCAATGCCACCGCAGTCACGCTGGGGATGGCCCCCGGCGTCGCAGCAGGCATCGTCGAGCCGCACGATCTGGTCTCGGTTCTGGCGGTCGGCACCTCGGGAGCCGGCAAGAGCCCAAAGACCGAATTGCTGGCGAGCGAGATTGCGGGGTCGGCATCCGCCTATCAGGTGGGCGGATCGCATCGCCACAACCCCGAGATCGTGCAGAACCTCAACGCCGCGGGGGGAGTTGGCGTGAGCATCTCGTTCACGCCGCTTCTGGTGCCGATGTCGCGCGGGATCCTGGCCACCTCGACCGCGAAGCTCGCACCCGGCGTGAGTGCGAGCGATGTGCGGGAGGCCTGGGTCGCCGCATACGTGAATGAGACCTTTGTGCACGTGCTGCCGGCTGGAAAGTTCCCGAGATCCGGAGACACTTCGGGCGCGAATACTGCCCTGATCGGCGTGACCGTCGACGAGCGGGCTGGCCGCGTCGTCGCGATCTGCGCGCTCGACAATCTCGTCAAGGGCACAGCGGGTGCTGCTATCCAGTCGGCCAACATCGCGCTCGGGCTGCCCGAGGCGACCGGCCTCCCGTTGAACGGAGTCGCGCCGTGAGTGTGACAGCAGCATCCGGCTTCGAAGCGTCGGGCGTGCGCGCCGGACTGAAAGCGTCCGGGAATCCCGATCTCGCCCTGGTTGTCAATCGCGGGCCGCTCAACAGCGCCGCTGCTGTTTTCACCAGCAATCGCGCGCAGGCCAACCCGATCATCTGGTCGAAGCAGGTCATCGCGGACGGCGAGGTCAGTGCGATCGTGCTCAACTCGGGGGGCGCCAACTGCTTCACCGGATCGCAGGGCTTCCAGACCACACACGCCACCGCCGAGGCCGTGGCTTCCGAGCTCGGCATCTCGGCCGGCGACGTGCTGGTCTGCTCCACCGGATTGATCGGTGAGCAGCTCCCGGTCGACAAGCTGACGGCGGGCGTGACCGCTGCAGTCGCGGCTCTCTCGAACGACAGTGGAATAGAGGCCGCGAGGGCCATCATGACGACTGACACCGTTCCGAAGACTTCGACTCAGGACATCGACGGCTGGACGATCGGGGGGATGGCGAAGGGGGCCGGAATGCTCGCGCCGGGACTGGCGACGATGCTTGTCGTCCTCACGACCGACGCGATCCTCGACTCAGCTCAACTCGACGTGATGCTGCGGAAAGCGACGCGGGTCAGCTTCGACCGGCTCGACTCCGACGGCTGCATGTCGACCAACGACCAGGTCACACTGATGGCGAGCGGCGCATCCGGAATCGTTCCTGACTTGGAGAAGTTCCAGTGGGCGCTGACCGACGTCTGCACTAATCTCTCGGTGCAACTGCAGTGCGATGCCGAGGGCGCCAGCCACGACATCACGATCGTTGTGCGACGCGCTGTCAGCGAGGACGACGCGGTCGAAGTTGGGCGCGCTATCGCGCGGAACAACCTGTTTAAGGCCGCGGTCTTCGGCAACGATCCGAACTGGGGACGGGTACTCGCAGCGATTGGCACCACGAAAGCCCCGTTCGACCCGTACGCCGTAGACGTCACGATGAATGGTGTTCGGGTGTGCTCGAACGGAGCCCCAGACCGCCCGCGTGAGGAGGTCGACCTCACGCCGCGATCGATGTCGCTGTTCGTCGACCTGAAAGCGGGTGGCGCCGAGGCGACCATCCGTACCAACGACCTCACCCACGACTACGTGCACGAGAACAGCGCGTACGCCTCATGAGTGGAGAGCAATCGCTTGTCAGCGACCCGCGTCTCGCTGATGCCGAGACCAAGGCCAGCACCCTCATCGAGAGCTTGCCCTGGCTGAAGCAGTTCGCTGGACAGATCGTCGTGGTCAAGTTCGGTGGCAACGCCATGGTCGACGGGGCGCTGCAGCGCGCCTTCGCCCAGGACATGGTCTACCTGCGCCACGTCGGCCTCAAACCGGTGGTCGTTCACGGTGGCGGGCCGCAGATCACCGCGATGCTCGAGCGGCTCGGCATTCCAAGCCAGTTCGTCGGCGGCTATCGCGTGACCACACCCGAGACGATGGATGTCGTGCGCACGGTGCTGACCGGCCAGGTCAGTCGCGAACTTGTCAACCTGATCAACGAGCACGGGCCGTTCGCCTCGGCGCTTTCGGGGGAGGACGCCGGCCTCTTCCGCGGCTCTCGGCGCGGTGCCATCGTCGACGGCACAGTCATTGATATCGGCCTGGTCGGTGATGTCGTCGATGTCGATCCGGCAGCGGTCTTCGCCGAACTCAACGCCGGACGCATTCCGGTGATCTCCTCAATCGCCCCCGACATCGACGTGCCTGGGCAGTCGCTCAACGTGAACGCTGACTCGGCGGCCGCGGCACTCGCGGTCGCCCTCGGGGCGGCCAAACTTGTCGTGCTCACCGACGTCGAAGGCCTGTACCGAGACTGGCCGAACCGCGACTCGCTGGTCTCGGTCATCGACACCGCCGAGCTGATCGGTCTGCTGCCGCACCTCGAGAGCGGCATGATTCCCAAGATGACGGCGTGCCTGGATGCGGTCAGTGGCGGAGTCCCCAAGGCGGCGATCATCGATGGTCGGCGACCGCATTCGATCCTGCTTGAGATTTTCACGGACGCCGGAATTGGCACGGAGGTGGTGCCGACATGAGCACCGAAACGCACACGATGACCACGGAATACACCGATCGGCTCGCCGCGGTGGCGATGAAGTCGATCCCGCGTCCACTCACGGTCCTCGCTCGCGGCGAGGGCGCCCGCGTCTGGGACGTCGACGGTACGGAATACCTCGACTTTCTCGCCGGCATCGCGGTCAATGCGCTCGGCCACGCGCATCCGGTCTTCGTGGATGCCGTATCCCGTCAGGCCGCCACCCTCGCGCACGTCTCGAACTACTTCGCGACCCAGCCGGAGGTCGAGTTGGCTGAGCGGCTACTCCGGTTGACCGGTGGACAGCGGATCGTGTTCGGCAACTCCGGTGCGGAGGCCATCGAGGCGGCGATCAAGCTGTCGCGACGCACCGGACGGACCCGAATCCTGGCGCTGGAGGGCGCCTTTCACGGCCGCACCACCGGCGCCACCGCGCTGACCGGCAAGTCTCCAATGCGCGAGCCGTTCCTGCCGTTGATTCCGGGGGTCGAACACATTCCCGCGACGATCGAGGCGCTCTCGGCCGCTATGAACGACGACGTCGCCGCGTTCTTCGTCGAGCCGATCCAGGGGGAGGCGGGGGTCATCGACCTACCCGCGGGCTTCCTCGCCGAGGCGCGGAGCCTCACTCAGCAGCACGGCGCCCTGCTGATTCTTGACGAGATCCAGACCGGCGCGGGCCGCACGGGCGACTGGTTCGCCTTCCAACGTGATCTGCACGTCGGCACGTTCCCGGATGCCGTGGCGATTGCCAAGGGCATTGGGGGTGGCTTCCCGATCGGTGCGCTGGTGGCCTTCGGGGACGCCGCCGAGCTGTTCCAGCCCGGACACCACGGCACGACGTTTGGCGGCAATCCGCTCGCGACCGCGACGGCGAATGCCGTGCTCGGCGAACTTGAGCGCGCGAACCTGGTCGAGAACGCGCGTGCGCGGGGCGAGCAGCTGCGGTCCGCGATCCTCGGGATCGGGTCGCCGCTCGTTACTGATATCCAGGGCCGCGGGCTGCTTCTCGGGATCGGGTTAGCGGAGCCAGTTGCCGGCGCTGTCGCGGCTCGAGCCCTTGCGCTCGGACTGATCGTGAACGCGGCGACCGACCGCCGTATCCGAGTCGCCCCGCCGCTGATCATCGGGGACGCCGAGATCGCCGAGTTCACCCGCCTTTTCACCGACGCCCTTTCGAGCTATGCCACCCCGACCGACGGAGCCTTCGCATGACCCGCCACTTCCTGCGCGACGACGACATCAGCACCGAGGAGCAGACCCAGATCCTGGATCTCGCCGAGGCGATTAAGGCTCACCGCTGGAGCCAGAGGCCCCTTGCCGGGCCGCAAACCGTGGCGGTCATCTTCGACAAGTCGTCGACGCGCACCCGGGTGAGCTTCGCCGTAGGCATCGCGGATCTCGGTGGTAGCCCGCTGATCATCTCGACCGCCAGCAGTCAGCTCGGCGGGAAGGAGAGTCCATCAGACACCGCTCGGGTTCTGGAGCGGCAAGTGGCGGCCATCGTCTGGCGCACCTATGCGCAGTCCGGGCTCGAGCAGATGGCGCTCGGCACGACTGTGCCGGTGGTCAATGCGCTAAGTGACGACTTCCACCCGTGCCAACTCCTGGCCGACCTGCTCACCATTCGTGAACACAAGGGAACGCTGGCCGGACTCACGGTCACCTTCCTCGGCGACGGTGCGGGCAACATGGCCAGCAGCTACCTGCTCGCGGGCGCCACCGCTGGTATGCACATGCGCGTCGCAGCCCCCGCGGAGTTCAGCCCTGTCGACGATGTTGTGGCGGCCGCGAATGCCCGCTCCGCAGAGAGCGGCGGCTCTGTCATGCTTTTCACCGACCCCCAAGAGGCCGTGGCAGGAGCGGACATCATCGTCACCGACACCTGGGTTTCGATGGGCAAAGAAGGGGAAAAAGCGCACCGCGTCGCCGTCTTCGGCGGCTACCAGGTCACGTCGGAACTGATGCGGTTGGCCAAGTCCGACGCTCTTTTCTTGCACTGTCTTCCCGCCGACCGCGGCTACGAGGTGTCCGCCGAGGTCATCGATGGCCCGCAGAGCGTCATCTGGGACGCGGCGGAAAACCGCCTGCACGTTCAGAAGGCACTGCTGGTCTGGCTGCTCGAGCGAGCGGCCTAGGGGTTCAGCAGACTGGACGCACCCGGGTCACCGAGCACCGTACTGACGATGATTCCCGAGAACAGGAAGAACGCGACGACTCCCGTAACCAGCGGGATCCAGAACGCGACCCGATGACGCAGAAGGAGAGGGATCGAGATGCCGGCGGCCACCAGATACAGCACGATGTGGCTCACCGCGATCGCGAGCGATGCGCCAGAAGTCGAGCCCGAGAAGGTGCCGAGATGCTGCTGGGTGAAGACTTGCTGGACGACCAGCGGCAGGAAGGCGGCGTACACCAGCGCGATGCCCATGCCGAAAAGTCCCAGCACCAACAGGATGATCGTGAGGACCAGGTCCCAGGTGCGGCGCGCACGCACGAACGGGGCGTCCGTGGAAGCGGCGGGCACTGCGCCGTACACGTTCGCGGGCCTGGCGGGAGCCGCGTATCCGGGAACTCCGTACGGGTTCGCGGGCGCTGCGGAAGCTACGACGTCAACGGGCGGCACGTGCCCGGTCGACGCGTACTCGCCGTATCGCGGAACCGGCGGCACTGGGTTTGCCTGCGGGACCAACGGAACGGCCTGCGGGACCGGTGGATCGAACGGACGCGGTTCTGAGTTCTGCTCCGACATGGCTGCCACCCTATCCCGCGCCAGCCGAGCGCCCTGAACCCCAGCCCTAGACTGAACACGAAATCAAGGAGAGCACCCCCATGACAGAACGCGTCGTCCTCGCC
>JAYTXO010000245.1:0-4708 GCA_043742905.1 Microbacteriaceae bacterium
GCAACGCTTCCGGACGAAGCCTCGACCTACGCGATCGATCGCGACCTCGCCAAGCTGCATGGAATCCGGCGCTACGGGTTCCACGGCACTTCGTACCGCTACGTGTCGGCGCGGGCGGCCCAGCATCTCGGTCGACCGCTGGAGGAACTGCGGATGATCGTGCTGCACCTCGGCAACGGTGCATCTGCGGCCGCGATCCAGGGTGGTCGCTCGATCGATACCTCGATGGGCATGACGCCGCTCGAGGGCCTGGTGATGGGGACCCGATCGGGTGACCTTGACCCGGCGATCCTGCCCTATCTGCACCGGGTTGCCGGGATGTCGTTCGCGGACATCGACGATCTGCTGAATCGCCGAAGCGGCCTGCTCGGCCTCAGTGGATCGTCCGACATGCGCGCAACCTCCGCTGCCGCCACCGCAGGTTCGGATGCCGCGGCGCTCGCCCTCGACGTCTACGTTCACCGGCTCCGCCACTACATCGGCGCGTACGCCGCCCAGCTGGGCGGACTCGATGTCCTCGTCTTCACCGGCGGCGTTGGCGAGAACAGTCCGCTGATCCGGGCGCGCGCCCTCGAGCGGTTCGGTTTCCTCGGTATCGCTCTCGACTCGGATGCCAACGCATCCGGTGCTGGCGAGCGCACGGTCTCGGCGCGCGAGTCCGCCGTCGCCGTACTCGTCGTCCCCACCGACGAGGAGCTCGAGATCGCCCGCCAGACGGCGGAACTTCTGCGGCCGTCTCGGCAGCGCTGACGATCGTGGCGCCCCCTCGGCGCTCGCGTCCGTCCCCCGACGCCGGGTCGCCGCAACTGCCGCCGCCGCGCGGTCCCGCTGCGCTTCTCCGGAGAAATCCGGCGACACGCCGACGAAAGTGCCGTGTCGACGGCGTCTCGCCCCAAAACTCCGGAGAAACGCGCGGCTGCGGCGTTTTGCTGAGTGCGGGCACTTCGCCGGGACCTTCGCCTTTCGTCGCCGCGGTGCCGCATCCGTAACTTCGATGAATGCGCGTCGTCCTGCTCTCGATCGGCCGCTCGGTGCGCTGACGATCTCGCGTTCGCAGCCGGGAGCCCGATCCACTCCGACTGACCTCGAGATGGCAGCGGACTTCGCTGTGCAGGCGAGCGTCGCCATCGGGCTCGCTCACGGCCGGGCCGACCGCCAGAAATGTGAACTGGTGGAAGAACGCAATCGGATCGCGCGTGACCTCCACGACCACGTTGTCCAGCAGCGCCCCGGCTCCTCACTGAGCCTGCAGGCTCTCGCCTCTACCGTGTCTGATCCGCTGCGTGCCGGCATCGTCGAACAGGTGGATGCGATCGATGCCGCGATCACCGAGATCCGCACAGCCGTCTTCGCCCTGAACTCGCGCACCGTCGGGTCACCCGAGCTGCGCCCGGCGGGTGCGACCGGCGTCGACGTGGCCATCGCGGTCGACGAGATCGGGGTGGCCGTGACCATCGAGGGCGACGGACAGGGTATTCAGGTCGGCGGTCGACCTTCGGGCACCTCTGCCGCCGCGAACGGAGCGGCCATAGCTGCTCGCGTTTTTCTGGTCGACGACCACGAGATCGTGCGGCGCGACATCACCGACACCACCGACGCCACCGACGCCACCGACGCCGAGAGTGACTCCGAGGTGGTCGGGGAGGCCGCGACGGTCCGGCCGGCGCTCGGATGCGTTGCGGCGACCCTTCCGGACGTGGTCGTGCTCGACGTGCGCCTGCCAGATGGTAGCGGGATGACCTCTGTCGCAGCATCCTGTCCGCGAACCCCACGGTCCGCTGTCTGATGCTCACCGCCTACGACGACGACCGGGCCGGCTACGCGGTCGTTCTCGCCGGGGCGAGCGGCTACCTGCTCAAAGACATCCAGGGCCAGAAACTCGTCGAGGGCATCCGGGCGGTCGCTGCCGGGCGGGCGCTCGTGCCGCGGGCCGTGAGCGACAAAGTGTTGGAGGCGCTGACCGCCCCGAGCCGTCACCACGAGCTGCCCGACCTGAGCCTCCGCGAGCGCCAGATGCCCACCCTCATCGCCAAGGGGCTCACCAACCGTCAGATCGGCGACCGTCTCGGGCTCGCCGAGAAGACGGTCAAGAACTACGTCTCAGATCTGCTCGCGAAACTCGGCATGGAACGCCGCACCCAGGCCGACGTCCACGCCGCGAAACTCGACGAGAACTGAACGTTCGATCGGATCGATTTGCTCAAAAACGGCGCGGCGTTTACGAGCACATCGGGTCGCTCGCCGGTACCGTCCCCTTAATCAGGTAGGCATCTACAGTGTCGTCGATGCAGGTGTCGCCCTGTGCGTAGACGGTGTGGCCCTCGCCCTTGTGGGTGACGAGCACGCCGCTCGAGAGCTGCTTCGAGAGCGAAATGCCGCCAACATAGGGCGTGGCTGGGTCGTTGGTCGTGGCGACCACCATGATCGGCGGGGCGCCCTTCGCCGCGAACGAGGTCGGCAGCTTCGCGACCGGTTCCGGCCAGTTCGAGCAGGCGGTGTCGAGCACTGCATAATCGTCTTCGGCGAAGTACTTGCCGAGGATCGGGGCCGCCGCATCGATCTTCGCCAGGCCCTGCAGCGCGGATACGCCGTCCCTCCCCAGGTCGCCCTCGGCGCAGGTCACTGCCGCGTAGACGTCGGACTCGTTGCTGCTATACGTGCCACCTGAGCTGCGGCCGTTATAGGCGTCGGCGTTGCCGAAGGTCGAGTTGGCGTCGTTCTTGGCGAGGTCCTGGAACATCGTGGTGAGGTCCGGCCAACTCGACGCGGAGTAGAGCGTGCGCGAGACGCCAGTGCCGACGGTAGCCGAGTCCAGCATGCGGCCATCGCTGGCCACCAGGTGCCGCGCGTCGATCCCGTCGAGCACCGCGCGCACTTGGTGCAGGCCGATGTCGACCGTGCCGGTAAACGGGCATCCCTTCTTCGCCTGACAGGAAGTCATGTAGGCCTTCAGCGCGCTGTCGAAGCCAGCCATTTGCGTCGCGAGCGAGTCGAGGTCACCAACCAAGGGATCGATCGGCCCGTCAAGCACCATGCGCCCCACCCTGTCCGGGAACAGCTCGGCATACATCGTGCCCAGATACGTGCCGTACGAGTAGCCGAGGTAGTGCATCTTCGTATCGCCGAGCACGGCCCGGATCACATCCATGTCACGCGCATTGCTCGCCGCGTCGATGTGCCCGAGCAGCGGTCCCGTGTTCTTGAGGCACGCCGCCGCCCAGTCCTTCTCGACCGTGGTGAGCTCGTCGATCCAGCCTTGCGTGCCGTATGCGCTCGCGTACGTGCCGTAGAGGAGCTTGTCCTCCCGCGCGGGATCGGTGTAGCAGGTGATCTTCGGCGAGGAGTGATTCACCCCGCGCGGGTCGAAGCCGATGATGTCGTATTTGGCCAGCACTGCAGGCGTGACGACGTAGTTCACGTACTGCTCGACGAAATCGTAGCCGGAGCCGCCCGGGCCGCCCGGGTTGATGAGCAGCGAGCCGAGCGAGCCGCTGCCGGCTGAATGGCGCGCGACCGCGATCTTGATGGTCGTGCCACTCGGGTCACTCCAGTCGAGCGGTACGGTCACCTTTGTGCTGTCGATTCCGCCGCTTTCCTTCGTCCAACTGAGGCTCTGCTGGTAGAACGGCTTCAGATCGGATGCCACAGTCTCACCGGCGTGCGTCGTCGCCCTCGACGACCGGGTCGACGTCCCGGCCGAGGTCGGGAAGAACTGGCAGGCGGTGAGGAGCAACGCCACGGCGGCGAGGACGGCGGCGGCGGCAGTACGTGAGCGCATATCGCGAGCCTATTCGCGCGGGAGCGAGAGCAACGGTCATTCCTGTCCGTCGCCGCGATGCCAGCGCCGACGCCGTCCCGGGCGTCGGGGCGCTCAGAGCCGGGCGATGATCTCGCGCATCAGTTCGGCGGTCTCGCTCGGCGTCTTGCCGACCTTGACCCCGGCGGCCTCGAGGGCCTCTTTCTTGCCCTGCGCGGTGCCAGCACCCGCGGAGACGATCGCGCCCGCGTGACCCATCGTTTTGCCCTCGGGGGCGGTGAAACCCGCGACGTATCCAACGACCGGCTTGGTGACGTGCGCTTTGATGTATTCGGCTGCGCGCTCTTCGGCGTCGCCGCCAATCTCGCCGATCATGACGATCGCCTTCGTGTCGGGGTCGGCCTCGAAGGCGGCGAGCGCGTCGATGTGTGTGGTGCCGATGATCGGGTCGCCGCCGATGCCGATGGCGGTCGAGAAGCCGATGTCGCGCAGCTCGAACATCATCTGGTAGGTCAGGGTGCCCGACTTGCTGACCAATCCGATCGGGCCGGAGCCGGTGATCGTTGCTGGCGTGATACCGACCAGCGACTCACCCGGCGTGATGATCCCCGGGCAGTTGGGACCGATGATCCGGGTACCACCCTTCGACTTGGCGTGCGCCCAGGCCTCGGCGGTGTCTTGCACCGGGACGCCCTCGGTGATGACGACGAGCAGCGGGATGCCCGCGTCGATGGCCTCCATCATCGCGTCCTTGGCGAAGGCCGGCGGCACGAAGATGATCGAGGTGTCGGCCCCGGTCTTGCTCATCGCCTCGGCGACCGTGCCGAACACCGGCAGGCTGATCTTGGCACCACCGGCGCCACCGGCGTGCTCGACCGTCGTGCCCGCCTTGCGCGCGTTGACGCCACCCACGACCTGGGTACCCGCCTTGAGCATGAGCGCGGTGTGCTT